>JAKSCN010000087.1 GCA_022360595.1 Chromatiales bacterium | reverse complement strand
TTTTGTGGTGTTGGGGGCTATCGGTGTCTGTATTTTTTTGGTGGTTGTTGTTGTACCCCGTTTCGCCAAATTTCTGAATACCCGGGATGTTGAAATTCCAGCCTCTACTCAGGCGTTGATGGATATCGCCGACTGGTTCCAGACCTGGGGGCAGGCCATGGCCGGTATCACAACAACGTTAATCTTTGGTCTGTTGGTGGCCTATACCACCCAGGTTGGGAAAAGAGTGATCGACCGGGGCATTCTGGCGCTGCCTGTCGTGGGCAAATCGATCACTTATGCTGCAATGGCCCAGGCGGGCTGGACACTGGCCATGCTGTTGCGCAGTGGGGTGACTGCGCTGCAATCGTTGCGTATCACCAGTGGAGTGATTGGCAACCTTGCCGTGGCTGACGGGTTTGATTATGCGGCGGACCGAATACTGGAAGGGCGCAGTCTGTCCAGCGCTTTTGAGCAGCGTCAGATCCCGATGATGATGCGGCACATGGCGGCGGTGGGTGAACGTAGCGGCCAGCTCGACACCGTCATGCAAGAACTGGGTGAGTACTATCGAAAAGAGCTTGAAGCGCTGATCAAAATAATGACCGCAATGGTGGAGCCGGCACTGATTCTGATCGTGGGCGGCATGGTTGGGTTTGTCTATTACGCCTTTTTTCAGGCCGTACTGAAGGTTTCCACGGGAGGTATGTGAGTGATGCGATTGGCTCTACAGATGATAGGTATGTGTTGGGCTTTGGCATCCCTGTCTGCATTTGCACAGACAACGGGTGAGAATGGTCTTGGGCATGCCTCTATGTTGAAAGATGTTAAAACCATTGCCAACTACTACGACCGGATACGCAATAAGTTGGAGCTGGAAGAGGCTAAGCGTGTGCCGCCCGATATCTCCGAAGAGGATAGAAGCGGTGACAATGCAGAGAACGGTGGACGTTCAACTTTCACCATGACGCCGCCCAAGGCTAAAGAGGTGGTTGCCCAGCTTTTGCCGGAAGAGCGTGATATCCAGGCGGGTTACCGTGATGGAAAGCGCGACCCCTTCTCCCCAACCAATCGCCTGCTTCAGGTTGCCCAGGTGGATGAAGGGGTAACCCATTTTCAACCATTGAATACAGCCACCGAGATGCCCCGCATGCATCTGCGCGGTTTGGTACAGGATAAGAGCGGCGATGTGGCGGCGCTATTGGAGATACAAAACAGCGGCATACATATCGTGCGCGAGGGGGATACGGTGGGTCTGTACGATATGGGCGTCAATTCAGTGATCCGGGTCAGACAGATCAATCGTCTCAATATGATCGTGGAAGCGGGATCGCTTGGTCAGATGATTATTGTGCGGTAGTGACAAGAGTATGAGTTATTTGAAATCCCCAACTTTCCAAGCCGACGATAAATGCCGCGCCATGAAGATTTTTATTTCGTGGTTATTGACGATCACTTTAATAACGCCTGTACCGATGCAGGTAGCGTTTGCGGATGTGAAAGTGGTGGCTGCAAAAAATCGTTTGGACAAGCAGTTTATTAAAGAGCTGGAGTTCAAACAGGCCAAAGTTCAGGACGCCATTCGCGTGATATCCGAATTGACGGGGGTGAACATTGTTGCCACCGAGAAGGCGGGAAAAAAGATAGTCACTCTGTTTATCCGGGATCTCAAAGTGAGTGACGCGGTCGATAGCCTCTGCCGGGTTGCAGGTATCTGGTATCGATACAATAGAAAGACCGGTGTCTATATTGTGATGACCACCCAGGAGTATCAGCAGGACGTGGTGGTTTTTCAGGAAGAGTCGACCAAGACGTTCATGCTGAAGTACTTGAACGTAGGTCTGGCGGCAAAGACGGTTGTCGATCTGTTTGGTGATCGGGTCGAGATCGATGTCAACGTGAGTGCCGAGTATGGCGATGATTTTGGGATTGATGGACTGGACGTGTTTGGGGGAGGCTCTAGCGGCAGTTCAGGCGGTAATAGTGGAAGTAATAATAGCAACGACAATAACAGTAATAACCGGAGAGGAAACCGCTCATCTGGAGGGTCAACAAAACAGACAGAAAGCCGCTTGTCATTAACACCGGAACAGATAGCGGCATTGGAAATTTTGGGAGGTGGTAATGGCAAGGCGATCTCCTCCCAACTGTTGAGCCAAGTCTCTCAGCGGGCGGAAGCGCCAATCTATATCACGATCAACAGGCTGCACAATTTACTGTTTGTGCGCAGTGCTGATGATACCGCCCTGGCTCAGATCGAAGAGATCATAGCAGAGTCTGACAGACCCGTACCGCAAGTGCTGCTTGAGATGAAGGTGCTTGAGGTTGGACTCACCGATGCCAATGAGTCGGCCTTCGATTTTACCTATATCGGGGGCAATGAGAGCAGCGGCCCCAATGACGGACAGAGTCCAAATCCGTTAAACGGTTCAGCGCAAGATGTGGGCGGCGCACTGCTGGGACTGGGTAGCGGCGGCCTGGACTCCAGTACCTTTGTCTTTCAGTTATTAAACGATCATATCCGTGCGCGTATCCAGTTGCTGGAGAAAGATGACAACGTAAAGACTCTTGCGACGCCCATGTTGCTGGCCTCCAACAACCGTCCGGCCCGTATTTTTATCGGCGAGCAGATGGTATTTACCACTGGCTTTGAAAATGCCACGGTCACCGGTGGTAATGATGTGACGGTCAATACGACGCCAACGCCTACCACGGAAGTTATTGAGGTGGGAAATACCCTCACAATACTGCCCAGCATCAACGCGGATGGCTCGGTAGTCATGCGGCTTGTCCATGAAAACTCAACACCGCTGGAGGGCGGTGGACGCATACCGGTTATTGCCGGGGGGACAGCGCAGGAGGTGCCGATCGACACCATCGATAAGTCAAAGATGGAAGGTACTGTATTGGCCAAAGATGGCTATACCGTTGCCATCGGCGGGATGATGCGCACATCGTATACCGACAATGAGTCGAAAGTGCCGCTGCTGGGTGACCTTCCCATTTTGGGTAATGTCTTTCGTCAGACAGAAAAGTCGAAAGAGAAGACAGAGCTGGTGCTGTTGATTACCCCGCACATTCTATCGTCAGCCGAAGAGGCGGAGCGGGTGTCGAGAGGCCGGTTGGATCAGCTACTGACCCAGCCCAACCCCATCACTGAATCCACTCAGTGGAAGAGTGACTACACCAATAAGGCAGAGAATGGCAAAGAGGCTGATCCCTGGGCGCCTGTTCAGGGGGATGATGCCCTGTATGTCAGCATGATTCGGCATGCCGCCAGAAACGCCCATCGCCCCTTTGGTTCGCCCGTGCAGGGATCGGAATTTATTGCCGTGGAAGTGAGAAACGGTGTGGCGCCCGAGCTGTTGCCCCAGCGCTCCATAGAAGCGATGCCGATCGCAACTTGGGCGGGACAAAGGCATTTTGTTACCACGGTGATACTGCGCAACACTGAACAACAGCAACAGCATATTAAGCAAAGTGAGTTCCAGGGAGATTGGATTGCGGCATCCATGGAGCAGTCCGTATTAGCTCCCGCGGGAGAGGTAGGTGACACCACCTATGCCTACCTGATCTCATCGAAACCTTTCCATGCGATCTCTCCGGTGGCAAGCACGGACAGCAGGAGTTGGTAAGTATGAGTATGCAGACTATCCAGCGCAGTTCCGCCGTTATCATCGCTGTTGTGATCGCCGGTTACTCCACCATGTCGGCCGCCGCGCCGGATTCATTGCGGGTGATGGATGTGCCGGGCGTTGAATCGATGCAGATCTATCGCTTTAAAGAGCCACGCTCATCACTGCGTGGTAGTCGTTCAACGGTTGTTCAGTTATCGGACGGTAAAGAGATTGCACTGGATGTTCACACCTTCCAACAATCGAATGGCGGTGAAACCAGCCTGGCCAGGCATGAGCAAGAGACCCGGGAGGTCGTTGCGTCCTCGTCACTGATTGTCGGCGCGAGCTATCGGCGGGGGGATTTCGATTTCAATATCGCGGGTGATCCAACAGGCACCCAAACACCGAATATTCTCTCGGAGTTGCAATGGACCGACCTGGATATTCTGGCCATTGATGCCAAAGCGAAAATGCGCTTTGAAAACAACGTGGAGCTGCGTGGGGATTTTACCTACGGCATAGTGCTGCAAGGTGATAATCAGGATTCCGACTACCTGGGTGATAACCGTACTCAAGAGTTCTCCCGGTCAAATAATGACGCGAGTGACGGGAGCATTTTTCGGGGTGCGGTCGGGCTCGGCTATGGCTTTGATCTGGCCCAGTCTGCTGGTGGATCAACGATACGCCTGACCCCCATGTTCGGCTATGCGGTGCATCAGCAGAACTTAAAAATGCGCGATGGTAATCAGACCCTATCCGCGCCACCTAATGAGATGCCTTTGGGGCCATTCCCCGGACTTAACAGCAGTTATGAGACTGATTGGCGAGGGCCATGGGCAGGGCTTGAAATAGCGCTGCTCGATCAAGGTGCGATGTCGCTGGTTACCGCGGTTGAGTACCACTGGGCAGATTATCAGGGGCAGGGAGAGTGGAATTTGCGTCAAGATTTCGCTCAGCCCAAAAGCTTCGTCGATAAAGCCGATGGCGAAGGCTTGGTTGCCTCGCTGGACTGGACATTCAGTCGGTCAAAAGATTGGTCGTGGTCACTGGGTGTGGATTATGAGCGCTGGGAGACCAAGGCGGGCAAAGCGATCACCTTCTTTGCCAACGGCGCCACTTCGGAAACGCGCTTAAACGAAGCTAACTGGAAGTCCTGGGGAATCAGTCTGGAGATGAATCATGCGTTTTAGGCGCATGGTAGAAGAGGGAGGAGCTTATATGGATATGGCGTCTGAACTTGCCGTGGGTGATTTGTTAGAGATTGTTCGTAATCATCGATATGGCGTCGAGTATCAGCCGATCGTCGCCTTGCATAGCGGTGATACCGTCGGCTACGAGGCCCTGGCCAGATTCTACTCCGAAGAGGGGCGATCGATACCGCCGGATGCGGTATTCAAGCTGATTCACGACAGCCCACTCATGCTGTTTCAGGTGGAGTTTGAGATTAAACAGCTACAGATCAGGATGGCGCCCAAGGATGAGTTGCTGTTTTTGAATGTTGACCCTGATGCATTTGTCGCCTTTGGCGTGGAGAGCTCCGAAAACCCTTTGGTGCAGTTGATTATGCAGCGGGAAGCGTCTGCTGTTGTTGAAATTATAGAGAATACCGATGTAACCCACTCCCGCTATAGCGAATCCATGGCGGAAGCCTTTTCCCAGGCAGGCATTCGCTTGGCGTTGGATGACCTTGGCGCGGCAGATTCGGTTGTCGCTTTTCCGGTATTGATTCAGGTCGATTTTTTAAAGCTCGATCGGCACTGGTTGCGTCGTTGTGACGATAGAAATTGGTACATCATGGCGCAGAGCCTGATCACGTTTGCCCATGAAACGGGTAAGCAGGTGGTGGTTGAGGGTGTGGAGACTGAAGCCGATCTGGAGACAGCCAGTCACCTGGGCGCCGATTTTGTACAAGGCTTTTTGTTTAAAGAGAGATTTATTAGCAGACGGCACCAGGATAGGCGTCGGCCATCGACTTTGGACAGGCAGTGTACTCAAAGCCATTGAGTCTGAAATGTGTGTCCGTGGAAAAATTAATGAGGTTTAGTATGGATAGCAGTGTAGAGGCAATACAGGTGATAGATCAGGTCAATCCGCTAACACCTGTATTTGAACAGCTCGATAGTGTGATTCTCGGTAAGCAAGAGCAGATACGTTTGGCGTTGGCCTGTCTGTTGGCGCGCGGTCATCTGTTGATCGAGGATGTGCC
Source organism: Chromatiales bacterium (assembly GCA_022360595.1). Classification (GTDB taxonomy): domain Bacteria; phylum Pseudomonadota; class Gammaproteobacteria; order Chromatiales; family Chromatiaceae; genus BM503. The sequence continues at coordinate 2,287 of JAKSCN010000087.1, read as the reverse complement.
GGGGCTGGGTAAAACCGTATTGGCTCACGCATTGGGGCATACGTTGGGTCTGGACAACCGCCGGGTACAGTTCACCAGTGATCTATTGCCGGGTGATATTATCGGCACCTCGATCTATGACCGTAACAGCGGGCAGTTTCACTTCAATCCCGGCCCGGTGTTCACTCAGTTGTTGTTGGCGGACGAAGTGAATCGCGCCACGCCCAAATCGCAGAGTGCGCTGCTTGAGGCGATGGAAGAGCGTCAGGTCAGTGTCGAAGGACAGACGCGCCGTCTGCCGGAACTGTTCTTTGTGATCGCGACCCAGAATCCAACCGAGCAACTGGGCACCTTTCCGCTGCCTGAATCCCAGCTCGACCGTTTTCTGTTGCGTATAGAGATGGGGTACCCCACCCGAGACGCCGAGTTTGAACTATTCCGTGGTGAAGACCGTCGGCGGATGCTGTCGCGCCTGACACCGGCCATATCGCTGGAAAAACTGATCGAGCTGCAGCAGCAGGTGGATAAGGTTCACGCCTCCGATATTGTGTTGATCTATCTGCATAGAATTCTGGAGTACACGCGTCACTCCGAGCTTTTCCAGACAGGGCTTTCAACCCGTGCGGGATTGGGGCTGTTGCGTGCAGCACGCGCTTGGGCGCTGGTGCATGGTGAGCAGCATCTGCTCCCCAGCGATATTCAAGCGGTACTGCCCGCGGTTGCCGGGCATCGTCTGCAGCCGCTGGAAGGTCGTATGACGCCAAGTCAGATTGGCCAGCAGATTATTGAAGCAGTACCCACCGAGTAGCGCTGATGGCTCTCTCTACAGTGTTAAAAAGGCCACTGCCCACCAGCATGGGGCGACGCAAAGGTGCACTGGCTGTGCGGCTTACAGCGGCAGGTTTCTGGTTCATCGTGCTGATGTTGTGTGGTTTTTTAATGTCGGTAAATTTCAGTAATAACCTGGTGTTTGCCATGACCTTTTTGCTGGTTGGCATTGCGGCGATCGGTTGGTGGCAGACACGCTGGAATCTGCGCGGCCTGGCGTTTGGCGACTGGCGTTGCGAACCGGTGTTCGCCGGACAGCCGGTCAACTACAAGCTGGCGCTCACCAACCCGAGTGACAGTGGTCGTTATGGTCTGCAAAGCAGCGTGATTGGCGGTGAGTGGAAACAGGCGGTACTGCCTGCCCAGGGGCAGATTGAGCTGCTGTTACAGCGTCCAACGGAAAGTCGTGGTGTGCTGCAAGCAATGCCGGCGGAGATTAAAAGTCGCTTCCCGTTGGGCCTGTTTGAGGCAAGGTTGACCACGGGAATGTTGCCTGAGTGTCTGGTCTATCCCGCTCCCCGAGGCGTCCAGCCGCTACCCGATCAGGCCCAGGGGCAGCAGGCGCACCAACGGCGTGAATCGGGCAGCTTCACCGAGATGCGCCGTTATGCGCCGGGTGATCCCCTGTCGCGTATCGCCTGGCAGGCGTTGGCGCGCAGCGATGAGATCTATACCAAAGAGTTCGATGGCGCCGAGGGTCTGCCGGCCCTATGGTTCACTTGGGATATGGTAAAGGCGGCTGGTGTTGAAGAGAAGTTAAGCCAGCTCTGCCGCTGGGTCTTGGATGCTCAGCGACAAGGCCGGGAATATGGATTGGATATTCCGGGTGTTCAGATATCACCGGCCAGTGACGACGCCCATCAGCGGCGCTGCCTGAAGGTGCTGGCCCTCTATGGCGCAGTGACGGGGAGCAGTGATTGATGAGTCAGCTTTCCCTTTCGAATTTTATTAATTCAACACCTCAAAGCGGCCATCAGTTCAGCTTTAAGGTGGAGAGCTGGGTGCTTCTGACACTGTTGCTGGCGGCACTGCCCAGTCTATTGCATCTTCCCCTCTGGGTGGCATTGATTGCGTTTCTGGGTGGCTCGGTCCACTACCTGGGGCGTTGGCGTTATGGCCTGTATGGCAAAATACTGGCCGGGGCGTTGTTGTGTGCGACTGCCGTGGGTATCTGGATCAGTTATGAGAGCTGGTTCAGTGGCGATGCGGTGTTGAGTTTCTTTATCGCCGTTGTGTTTCTGAAGTGGGGGGAGTCATCAAGTAGACGTGATTATCTGTTGCTGATCTTTGCGGCGGTGATTCTCGCCGCCGTGGGTGCTCTCTATTGGGAGAATCTGCTTAGCCTGCTTCATATGTTCATTGTGGTGCTGTCGCTCACTGCCAGTCTGGTGGCACTGAATGCGGGTGACGATACCGGCTGGTGGGCCGCCTTGCGTCGAGGTGGCGGTCTGTTTCTCCTGGCGATGCCGATCATGGCGCT
>JAKSCN010000622.1 GCA_022360595.1 Chromatiales bacterium | reverse complement strand
TGGTGGTGGTTGCCTACGGCTTGCTGCTGCCGCAACCGGTTCTGGACGCGCCTCGCTATGGTTGTATCAATGTTCACGCCTCGCTGTTGCCTCGCTGGCGTGGCGCCGCCCCAATTCAGCGGGCGGTTTTGGCGGGAGACACGGAGAGCGGCATCACCATTATGCAGATGGAGGCAGGGCTGGATACCGGCCCGATGCTGCTCAAGTTGGCGATGCCGATCGCCAATGATGAGACAGGAGGTGCCCTACACGATCGCCTCCCTACACTGGGGGCGGATGCTTTGATGCAGGCGCTGCCAGGGATTGCCGATGGCTCTATTACCGCAGAAGTGCAGGATGATAATTTGGCCAATTACGCCTCAAAATTGGATAAAGCCGAAGCCGCCATCGATTGGCAGCAGAGCGCTGAGGTGATCGACAGGCAGATTCGTGCATTTAATCCTTGGCCGGTTGCCCAGACCTCGTGGGGTGATAAGGTAGTTCGCGTTTGGGAGGCCGCACCCAAAGAGGGTATCTCTGATGCTGCTCCGGGAACGGTTATTGCCGTTGGTAAAGAGGGTATTGATGTGGCGACGGGCAGAGGTCTGTTGCGCATTCAATCACTGCAGATGCCGGGTAAGCGTGCAATGAGCGTTGCCGACTTCCTCAATGCCAATAGTGTTGATGGAGTGGTGTTTGGTTAAATCGGCCAACACACGGAAACCGGCCACCGGAGCCGCAAGAAATCCCCGTGCTTTGGCGGCCAAGTTGCTGGCCAAGTTGGCTGGAGGGAGTTCCCTCACCGTTCTGTTTCAGGAGGAGCTGGGTCAAGTGACGCCCGCGGATCGGGCGTTGATCAAGGCGATATGTTTTGGAGTGGCCCGCTACTGGCCGCGCTTAAACGCCCTCACAGAAGGCTTTCTGAACAAACCGATGAAGGCAAAGGACAGGGATATTCACTGTCTGCTGCTGGTCGGTTTTTATCAACTACTCTATATGCGCACTGCCGATCATGCTGCCGTGGCCGAAACAGTAGAGGCTGCGCGGCGTCTGAAAAAGCCCTGGGCTGCCGGGTTGATCAATGGTGTACTGCGTCGTCTGCAGCGTGAACAGGCCCTGCACCTGGCCCGCTTAAAGGATGATCCTGCCCTTCTCCATGCCTGCCCGGACTGGTTATTGAAGCGATTGCAGGGCGCCTGGCCCGAGCAGTGGCAACAGATTGCTGAGGCCTATAACCGTAAGCCGCCCATGAGCCTGCGGGTCAATTTGGCAAAAGTCAGTCGGCAAGATTACATTCGCGAGCTGACGGCAGGCTCCCAGCTCAGCCGCCCCATACCGGATGTACCAAGTGGGTTGGTATTGGACGGAACGCCTGATGTTGTTGATTTGCCGGGCTTTGCCGAGGGATGGGTATCGGTTCAGGATGGCGGCGCCCAATTGGCGGGCTGCTTGTTGGATCCGAGACCGGGCCAACGAGTTCTGGATGCTTGTGCTGCACCAGGCGGAAAAACCGGGCACCTCCTGGAGCTGGAGTGCTCGATTGAACTGACTGCTATTGATGTTGATAGGGATCGATTGCAGCGAGTGACTGAGAATCTGCAGCGCTTGCAACTGAGTGATAGCGTTAGAGTCTGCCAAGGTGATGCGGCAAAACCTGATGGAGCATGGGCTGAAAAGCTGTATGATCGGATACTGCTCGATGTACCCTGTTCGGCGACCGGTGTGATTCGTCGTCACCCGGATATCAAAGTGCTGCGCCGTGATGCCGATATTGCTCAACTCGTGCAGAAACAGCAAGAGATACTGGTAGCTGTTTGGCCTCTTCTGAAACCCGGTGGTAGGCTGCTCTACGCCACCTGTTCGGTGTTGCCGGAAGAGAATCAACAGCAGGTGGAGCGTTTTTTAGCCCAATATCCCGATGCACGTGAGCAGATCATTGAAGCGAGCTGGGGGCACAGTTGCAGCGTGGGGCGGCAGACGTTGCCTGGTGAGGCCACAATGGATGGGTTCTACTACGCTTGCCTGGAGAAACTGAATTAATGCAGAGAGGTGACAGGATGAAGCCGATCTTCCAGTGGCGCTACGCGTTGATGCTGCTGCTATGCTATCCGCTCCTAATTGCCCATGCGGCCGGTGGCTTTGATATCTCAGAGTTCTCGGCTCATCTGGATGACGACACCTATTATCTCAATGCTGATGTTGATTATCGTCTCACTGAAGCGCCCCTGGAGGCGTTGCAAAACGGTGTTCCTCTCACGTTTGAAGTACACGTGCAGTTGCGCCGTTCAGGCGCCTGGTTGTGGGAGAGCGATCTGTTTGAAGTGCGTTTACGCTACCAGTTGAAGTATCACGCATTGGCGGAGCTTTATCAGGTGATCGAGCTGGCGTCAGGGAGCGAGCAGAATTTTGTGACCCGCGATGCGGCGCTGGCCGCGCTGGGGAAAATTCGTAACATCGGGTTGATCAAGCAGGATCAACTCGAACCCGGGCAGAGTTATGGATTGTCCATTAAGAGTGTGCTTGATATTGAAGCGTTGCCGTTACCGTTGCGTCCCATGGCCCATCTGACGCCGGACTGGAATCTCTCTAGCGAGAGGAAGCTATGGTATCTGCGCCCCTAAAACGCATTGGCGCCGGCGCTGTACCAGTAGTTGGCCTGCTGATTCTGGTGTTGCTGTCGCTGCACTTTATGAGTACAGCGGTACAGAACTCTGAACAACTTAGCCGCCTCTTTGTGCCGCTACTCATCGCCAGTGTGGTGGGGCTTTTTGCGCTGGTGATTGTGGTTGGGGTCAACATTGTTCAGCTCACCATCCGTTATCGCCAGCAGGCCGCCGGTTCGCGCTTAACCCTACGCATGGTGATCATCTTTGTCACGCTCTCATTGGCGCCCGTTGCGGTGGTCTACTACTACTCTCAGCAGTTTTTATTGCACGGTATCGATAGTTGGTTTGATGTACAGATCGACCAGGCGATGGATGACGCTCTGCAACTTAGTAAAGCGTCGCTCGATCTGCACAAGCGGGAGCGCTATAAGTCAACCCAACGACTGTTGTCGGAGATGAGTGGATTCTCTCTGCCGGGGCTCAGTTTGAGTCTGGAGGAGCTGCGCGAGAAGTTTGGTGCGGTTGAGCTGGATCTGATTGATTCCTCGGGAAAAGTATTGGTGAGTGTCAATGTTGATCCGACAATTCTGGTGCCGAGTGATCCGGACAGTTCTATTCTGCAGCAGGTGCAGAGGGGCGAGGACTTTGTCGGTCTGACATTGAAAGAGCAGGGGGATTTGATCGAGGTCCGCGTGGTGCTGAATGATCGCCAACGCGGCCTGTTTCTGCAGGCGATATACAACACTTCAGCCAATATCACCCAGCTGGCGGAAACCGTACAGAATGCCTACAACCGCTACAAGGAACTTACGTTTCTGCGCAAGAGTTTGAAGAACACCTTTACTCTGACCCTCGCCCTGGTGCTGCTATTCGGCTTGTTGGCCGCCTTTTGGGCCGCCTTCTTTTCGGCGCGGCGAATGGTGGCGCCGCTGGCCAATATTGCCGAAGGGACGCGGGCAGTGGCGGAAGGCGACTACGATAAACGTCTGCCTTTGCCCCGTTCCGCGGATGAGTTGTCATTCCTGGTCAGTTCGTTCAACAGCATGACGCGCAGCATCGCCCAGGCGCGGGATCAAGCCGCCAGGAGTCAGGAGCAGTTGGAGACTCAACATGCCTATCTGGAAGCGGTGCTGGCGAGGCTCTCTTCCGGGGTAATTGCGCTGGATAATGCCGGGTTTGTCGGTACTGCCAATCAAGCGGCCCACGATATTTTGCGCCTGCCACCCGGTGCACTACGGGAGATGGTGCTTGATGAGATTGGTGAGGCGTCCCAAGCGTTTAAGCAGTTTTATGAAATCATCAGTGTTCAGGCCGAGTCCGGGGAGCAGGATTGGCGTGAAGAGGTCACGCTGTTTGGCGCCGATGGGCGCCAGGTGCTGCTCTGTCGGGGCACACCGCTCAATCAGCCGGATGGTGAGCACACCGGTTATGTGGTGGTCTTTGATGATATTACCCAACTGGTGCGTGCTCAGCGTGATGCGGCTTGGGGTGAGGTGGCGCGTCGCCTGGCCCATGAGATCAAAAATCCGCTGACTCCCATTCAGCTTTCCGCCGAGCGCTTGCGACGCAAATACTTGAATAAGATGCCAACCGCTGACGCTGAGGTGTTGGATAAAGCGACCCACACCATTGTCCAGCAAGTGGAAGCGATGAAGTCGATGGTGAACGACTTTTCCGACTATGCCCGACCTCCAAAGATGAGCCGCCAGCCGCTGGTGCTGGACGAGTTGGTGGAAGAGGTGGTAAATCTCTATCGAAGTGCGGGTATGAAGGGGCAGCTCAAGGTTGATCTGGCGGCTGAGCAGGCCTGGGTGGAGGCTGACCCGGTACGCCTGAGGCAGGTCATGCACAACCTGATCAAAAATGCCACCGAAGCAGCCGAGGTGGTCACTGAGCCTTGTATCTGGATTGAGACGATCAAAAGAAAAGAGGCCGAATGTCTGTTTGTTGAGTTCAGGATAATGGATAATGGCCCCGGTTTTGATAGTGATACTAAGACGCACCTGTTTGAGCCTTATGTCACTACCAAGGTGAAAGGAACAGGTTTGGGGCTGGCCATTGTGAAAAAGATTATCGAAGAACATGGTGGCATGGTCTGGGCGGATAACAGGCCGGAAGGCGGCGCTTCAGTGGTTTTTCGCTTGCCGATGTTTAATGTGAAAGAGGGAGATGGTAGCCAGTTGTGTCAAACGCTACCGGCGCCGCAGTGTGAGGGTAAATAGCGCATGAGTACATCCCATATCCTGGTCGTGGATGATGAGCCCGATATCTGCACCTTGGTAAAAGATATTCTTGAGGATGAGGGCTATCGAGTTGCTACGGCGGAGAGTGGCGCTAAGGCGCGTCAGGCGTTGCGTGAGCGCCGCCCGGATCTGGTGCTGTTGGATATCTGGATGCCGGATGTCGATGGTATTAGTCTGCTCAAGGAGTGGGGTGAACTGGAAGGTTTGCCTTGTCCGGTAATTATGATGTCCGGCCATGGTACGGTTGAGACAGCAGTGGAGGCGACCCGTTTAGGGGCCTACGACTTTCTGGAAAAACCCCTCTCACTGGCAAAGCTGTTGCTGACAGTCGAACGTGCCATGGATGCGGACAAGCTGCAGCAGGAGAATATTGGGCTGCGCCGTCATACCGAGCATGTGGTCGAACCGACCGGGCGGAGTGCTATCATTCAGCGTCTGCGTGAGCAGGTGAAACGGATTGCCCAGCACGACACCTGGGTGCTTATTACGGGTGAGCCGGGCAGTGGTCGTGAGACTTTTGCCCGTTATCTGCACTCCCAGAGTCTGCGTAAAGATCGCCCTTTTGTCGATGTGGCGGTCTCATCCATTGCCAAAGCGAATACCGAGCAAGAGTTGTTTGGTAGCGAAGAGGGTGAGCGGGTGCACTATGGCGCCTTGGAGCAGGCACGGGGCGGTACCCTGTTTTTGGATGAAGTCGCGGATATGGAGATGAACGCCCAGACCCAACTGCTGGGAGCGCTCGATACCGGTTCATTCATGCGGGTAGGCGGCACCGAGCCGGTGCAGATCGATGTGCGAATCATTGCAGCCACTCAGCACAACCTGGAAGAGCAGGTGCAGGCGGGTAAATTCCGCGAGGACCTCTTCTACCATCTCAATGTGGTGCCACTGAATGTGCCAGCGTTGCGTGAACACAAAGAGGATGTGCCGGATCTACTCAACAGTTATATAGATTACTTTGTTGCCCACGAAAAACTGCCCTATCGCCGTTTTGATGTCGGGGCACAGAACTTTTTGCGTAATCACCCTTGGCACGGGAATATCCGGGAGCTTAAAAACCTGGTTCAGCGCCTGCTGATTCTGGGTAATGGGGATGATATCACCCAGGAAGAGGTGGAAGCGGCGCTTGGGTCGGTGGAATTTCAGGCGTCTGCTTCGGCGAGTTTTCCGGTGTCGTTTGATCAACCGCTACGCCAGGCGCGGGAAGAGTTTGAGAAGGCCTATCTGGAGTTCCAGTTGGATAAACATTCAGGCAATGTGAGTCGTGTTGCTCAGGAGGCCGGAATGGAGCGGACTCACCTCTATCGTAAACTGCGCTCACTGGGGATTGATGTAAAAGATCGGCGCTGAGCCACTTCAGCGGAGTTGCCTTAATAAACGTAATAATCTAGCCGATAGACGAATAATGAAAATCATCATTTTGGGTGCAGGCCAAGTGGGCACGTCGGTGGCTAATAATCTGGCTTCCGAAGCGAATGATATTACCGTGGTGGATCGGGACCCCGAGCTGCTGAGTGCGCTCCAGGATCGGCTCGACCTGCGCGCTGTGCAGGGTCATGCCGCGCATCCCGATGTATTGATGCGTGCCGGTGCTGAAGATGCCGATATGATTTTGGCAGTGACCAACAGTGATGAGACCAATATGGTTGCTTGCCAGGTCTGCTATACCCTGTTTCATACACCCACCAAGATCGCTCGGGTGCGGGCGGTTGGATATACCAATCATCCGCGTCTGTTTGCCCAGGACGCATTACCGATTGATGTATTGATCAGTCCGGAACAGTTGGTCACCGACTATATCCTGCGTTTGATCGAAAATCCTGGTGCTCTGCAGGTGCTGGATTTCGCGAGTGGCCGAGTACGGTTGGTGGCGGTACGTGCCTATTATGGCGGGCCGCTGGTCGGCAATGAATTGCGCACCCTCTATGACCATATGCCCGATGTGGATGCAAGGGTGGCGGCCATCTATCGCCAGGGGCGAGCGATTCAGCCGGAAGGGAATACGGTGATCGAAGTGGATGATGAGGTCTTCTTTGTTGCCGCGACCAAAAACATCCGAGCAGTAATGAGCGAACTGCGTCGGCTGGAGAAACCCTACAAGCGGATCATCATCGCTGGCGGTGGGAATATCGGCACTCGGTTGGCCACCAACCTGGAGCGCTACTACCAAGTCAAGCTGATCGAATTCAACAAAGCGCGCGCCCAACAGATTGCCGAAGACCTGCCCAAGACCATTGTGCTGCACGGCGATGTGGCGGATGAGAACCTGATGCAGGAAGAAAATATCGAGAACACCGATGTATTCTGCGCAGTGACTAATGATGATGAGGCGAATATCCTCTCCTCGATGCTGGCCAAGCGCCTGGGGGCGCGTAAGGTGATGGCGTTGATTAACCGCACCGCCTATGTCGATATGGTGCAGAGCGGCCCCATCGATATCGCCATCTCTCCCCAACAAGCGACTATCGGCAGTCTGCTCACCTATGTGCGTCGGGGTGATGTGGTCAATGTTCACTCGCTGCGTCGTGGCGCGGCGGAGGCGATCGAGGCGGTGGCCCACGGTGACCACAACTCATCCAAGGTAGTGGGGCGCGCAATCGAGGAGATCAACTTGCCGAGGGGGACTAGCATCGGGGCGGTGGTGCGCGGTGACGAAGTGCTGATTGCCCATCACGATACGGTGATCAAATCGGAAGATCATGTGATTTTGTTCGTGATCGATAAGCAGCAGATCCCTGAGGTGGAGCGCCTGTTCCAGGTTGGAATCACTTTCCTATGAGCTGCCGGATGAACTGAACCATGCAATTTGCTGCCGTACAGCGCATAGTCGGAATCCTGCTGATGCTGTTCAGTCTCACCATGATTCCCCCTGCAATGGTCTCTTTTT
>JAKSCN010000337.1 GCA_022360595.1 Chromatiales bacterium | reverse complement strand
CCATTCCGCCTCAAGCGTGGGGAAGTCTGGCACGCTTATCACTATTTGAGCAGCCACGCACACTTGGTCCGCTTAGGGCCTTGGCGAGCCCTCGCTGAAGGCAATACAGAGGGCTGTTTTCAACTCAAATACGGTAGTCTTGAAAAACCCGCAAAATACACAGCAATCAATAATATAGAACAGCACCTGCTGTTGGAGACCAAGCCACTCAATATTCAGGTCAACAATGATCTGAAAAAGATACTCGCGGGAGAAACTGTAGAGCTTACCGGTTGCTCACCACAACCCGCTCCCCAACAAATAGAACACATGCTCAAGAAGATGCTATTGGCGTGGCACATATCTCCTCAACGCCGCCATGAACGCAAGGAGAAGTACGACTGGTTGATTTCAGTAATCGGAGTGCCCGGTATTCACAGCTATCTAAAACAACAGCTCAACCCAGACGAAACATCCCCCTGCACTGAAGAGACTGACCAGGAGGAGAGCTACGAACTCAGCAGCCAGGCGAGTACAGTTTCTTTCAACCAAACATACGAGACCTACCGCTGGCGTCAGGTCAATCTCTGTGCCAGTGGCTCTGGTATTGAAGTACCCGCTGATCAGATAAAACACATACGCGTTGGTGATCTGGTCTTGATCAATCAGGACGCTGACAGTGTCCATCTCTGGCACTTGGCCATCATTAAACGGCTGATGCGTCACCCGAAAAGCAACCAGATGGAGCTGGGCGCCCAGTTTGTACCCGGTGCTGTCATCACCGCAACCCTATCTGCCATGACAAAACCGGGCTCGGCATATCCCACGCTATTGGTAAAACGTAGTGAAAACCACAACGATATGCTCTTCACACCAGCCAAGATTTACCAACAGGGTCATCAATACACACTCACACCCGACATCGATCAGCCTATAAACATGCAGGCAGGCAAACTGCTGGACTCAACATCCAGCTATGACTGCTTTGAAATACTACCCTTAAATAGCTGAGCCAATGGGGTAGACATCTCATGCCGCAAATAGCTTTCCGTGTTCTGGATAATAGCAAGCAGACTCTCACCGGCGATGGTGTCGGAGCAATGCAGCGACTGGGGGGTTGGCAACGAGAAGGCACGAGTTTGATACAGCTCCCAAAGCGTCACATCAGAGAGATTCCGCGCCAGAGCCCACCCTCCTTCCTCAGTACGCAACACCAGCCTGGCATCGGCCAATCCCCACAGCAGATCATCCAACCGTTCTTCAGGAACACCGCCAAGCTGTTTCGACAGCTTTTGAATGGAAAGGGCTACACCCTGCTCCTGCCCCCGCCAGAGCTGCTCCATCAACTTGATTGCCAGCAACAGATTTCCGCCCCTTCGGCCGGCATCACTCCAATTGTCCGCCTTAAAAATACCCAAGCAGCAAGCAAACTCGGCACCCAGTAGCGTTACTACCCAACAGAGGTAAATCCAGACCAGAAAGATTGGTATCACCGCTAACGCGCCGTAGATCGCCTCATAGGCGGGGAACTGGGTGATATAGAAGGCAAAGCCACGCTTGGCCAACTCAAACAGCAACGCCGCCAACACGCCACCAGCCAGCGCATGCACCACTGACACCCGTCTGTTGGGCACCACCGCATAGAGCAGCGTAAACGCAACCACCGACGCAAGCATAGGCGTTAACGCCAACAGCCGTGCTCCCAAACCAAACACCTGCTCAACGTCATCCAGTAACGGTATAGAGATCAGATAGGAGGTGACAACCACACTCAAACCGATCAGCAGTGGCCCCAACGAGAGTATTGACCAATAGACAACAAACATACTCAAAGCGGATCGCTTGCGTTGCACTCGCCAGATGGTGTTGAAAGCCCGATCGATATTGGCCATCAACATCAAAGCCACAACCACCAAGAAAGCAAAACCGGTACCGGTCAAACGCGACGCCTTACTGCTGAAGTTCTGCAGATACGCCTGCAAAACCTCACTTGATGCCGGTACAAAATTGGCAAAAATGAAATCCTGTAGCTGATCGGATACCCGCTCTGCAATCGGAAACGCAGAAAAAACCGCCAAGCTCACCGTCATCAACGGCACCAATGACAACAGCGTTGCAAAGGTCAGCGATGCAGCATTGGGTAACCCTTGATCCTGCACGAAGCGGGTCAGGACCAGACGCAGAAACAGGCCAACCCGCTTAGCTTTGAGCAACACCGTATCCATCAATACTCTCCCTCCAACACCAAAGCATAGCTTACACCAATTAGACAGTGCGCCGATCACCGCTCTAACGTTTTCCCAAGCCTTATTAACAACAGGACTTGATCATCGCTACACAGCTACTTTTTCCGGCTGCTTGGCAACAGGTGTTATAGCCTAAATCAACCTCGATGTTTGTAAGTCAATATAGGAACACTGACTTATCTATAACCTGTGAACGATCCCTTAAATCCTGAAATAGAGAGTAATTCTCTACATTTTTGTTGACATAAGTCATAAAGAAAGCAACATACATTAAATATCTTACAAAAATTTACGCTAACCCCGTATATGGGAGTCCAGTCGTGTTAGGTGTAACGAGTCTATTGAAAAATATGTACATATCATTAAAAGAGTCTCTCGGCATCTATACCGCCGACCAGTTCTATGAGCTTCTCAGCACTAAAGATCACACCTTACCCGTCTCGAACCACCGCGCAGCGGTCATGCAGAGTCGTGTCTACTTCTTCTGTGTCGTCTTTGCCATATTGGTACCCAGTTGGTCGGTGATAGACTTCGTCTTTCTCCCGACCGAACTCTGGCAGCAGCTACTCGGTATTCGCATCGTCACCTCCATCTCTTTCGGGTTTATTGCCTGGCAGGCCAGTAGGGCGCCCAGACTCAGCCGAGCCCGGCTGCTGCTTGCGGCGATGCTTGCCATCACGCCCATTTTCCACTTGGTAACAGAGTACTGGATTGAAGGTTATCAGCTCACCAACACAGAGCAGATCATCGCCGAGCTATACGCGCTGCTGCCCTTTGTCATGGTAGCCGGTTTAACCCTGTTTCCACTGACACTAAGAGAGTTCCTCTTTTACGCCATCCCGATGTTGTTGGTAACCGTCTTATCGGCCTACCCGCAAACCACCGCAGAAATTCCGCAGGCGATCTCCACTATTTGGCTGTTTATCTTGATTTTGGGCGTCGCCATGTTCGCCTCGCTCAATCAACTCAGGTACATGCTCTCTCAGGTCAGCCGCGCCAGCTATGATGCACTGACAGGCATGCTGACCCGCAGAGCCGGTATCGAAATGCTTGATCTGCAATTTCGTCTGGCGAACATGAACGAGATGCCACTATCGATCCTCTATTTCGACCTGGATAACTTTAAAGCGGTAAATGACACCTATGGCCATGAAGCAGGCGACAAAGTACTGAAAACCGCAGCCCAGCAGTTCAGCAAAGCCATCCGTAAATGTGACAGCATCATCCGTTGGGGCGGCGAAGAGTTTATCGTGGTGCTTCCCACCGCCGATCAGGAAGCCGCCACTGAAGTGGTCAGACGAGTCATGGCCAGCGGCATTGGCAACCGCCCGGAAGGCACCCCCGTCACCGCCAGTATCGGTGTAGCTGAAATGCTGGCCGACAACATCAAAGACTGGAAAGCCCAGGTCGAATTGGCCGATGTCAGAATGTACACCGCCAAAACCAACGGCCGAGCGCGTTGCACTACCGTCAGTGGCGAAGAGATACTCTGGGCGGAACAGTCTGAAAAACGCACCAAGGCGGCAAAAGCGACCACGGCATAAATCCACAAACAGCACATTAAGCTGGGGGGTTACTCGCTAATCCCCCGGTGAGTCCGCCTGTTTTTCTCACCATCATCTCGCTACAATAGCGCGGTTACGTTCACTAGCGAGATAACTTCCTATGTCGGTTAAGATCTACCACAATCCGCGTTGCAGCAAATCCCGTCAAACCCTACAACT
>JAKSCN010000546.1 GCA_022360595.1 Chromatiales bacterium | reverse complement strand
TTCCAATGCAGTACAAAAATTTGTAGATGTAATTGAAGAAAATGATAGTTATCGAATCTCAGTTGAAAAGTTGAGGGCCACTCTGTTGGGGCGCTTGGAGCAAATGCTTCCAAGTCAACAACACCACTTGATAGAAAACCTATCTGTGTCAATGTGTCGTTGCTGCCGAGAGTGGCCTCATTTTGAAGTTGAACAGTTTCTTTGATCTCTTCGCCAGAGTCGTAAATGTCATTCCCATTTGTGTCCGCCCAGACACGCCAACCATTACCCCACTCATCTCCAGAAGATGATCCTTTACTAGTCATAAAAACTGGTAAACCACGCTTAATTGCTTCGCTACGGGCTAAAGCGAGATCTGCAATAAACTGGTTAGCATAGGTCGTCGCTCTATTATTCCGGATAATGTCCTTGAATGAAGGAATTGCAACGGAGAGAAGAATTGAAGCAACGGCTAGAGTCACTACCAGCTCAACCAGAGTAAATCCTTTGTAATAGTGTCTTTTTTTCATGACTCTCTTTATAGCAAACATTTTGTCAACCCTGGGAAAACATAAGATAGGCGTAGCGGGGTTTCAGATTAACGGCTGATCAGCTTGAGGCTGTCTTCCAGCTACTCGTTTATCTGGCTACTTTTTTAAGTCTGAAGGCAGAGAAAAAACCACGTTCTCTTCTCTTCCAGAGAGAGAGTGGACGGTTTCAACCCCAAGGGTTTTGAGTTTCTCTATAACCTCTTCGACCAAAACCTCAGGAGCTGAAGCGCCTGCTGTCACGCCAATGTTGATGTCGGCTTTTAGCCAGCTTTGTTCAATGTTTTCTGCGCCATCAATCAGGTGGGCAGTAGTGCCATGTTTCTCAGCAATCTCTCTGAGGCGATTGGAATTCGAGCTGTTGGGGGAGCCGACCACCAGCACCAGGTCGCATTGACTGGCTAGCTCTTTGACCGCATCTTGTCGGTTTTGAGTGGCATAGCAGATGTCGTTTTTCTTTGGGCCTTCGATATTAGGAAAACGATTCTTTAGTGTGGTGATGATCTCAGCAGTGTCATCCATGGATAGGGTGGTCTGGGTGACGAATGAGAGTTTCTCGGGATTTTTGACCTGGAGCTTAGCCACGTCATCGGCTGTTACCACCAGATAGATGCCCCCGTTTGGATCCTGGTCGGTGTACTGCCCCATGGTTCCCTCTACTTCGGGGTGACCCCGGTGACCGATCAGAACCACCTCACGGCCGTTGCGGCAGTGGCGGGCCACTTCCAGATGAACCTTGGTTACCAATGGGCAGGTGGCATCGAAGACACGCAGGTTGCGCTGCTCCGCCTCTTTTCGTACAGCCTGGGAGACACCGTGGGCGCTGAAGATAACAGTGTTGTCATCGGGGATCTCAGATAGCTCATCGACAAAGATCGCCCCCGCCTTGCGCAGACTGTCGACGACGAAGCGGTTGTGAACCACTTCATGGCGTACATAAATGGGTGCGCCGAAGACTTCAAGGGCACGCTCGACAATCTCGATAGCGCGGTCGACACCGGCGCAGAAACCACGAGGGTTGGCTAGCATTATTTCCATACTAAGCGCTCATCTCAGGGTTGTTGATGGCAAGAATCTCTACAGTAAATACCACATCTTTTCCCGCCAAAGGGTGATTGAAATCAACTTCCACCTGATCACTGTTTAGGTCGACGATAATCCCCGCCACTTCCGCGCCGGAAGGCGCCTGAAAACCGATCACCAAGCCCGGTTCCAGCACCATGTCGTCAGCAAAATCACTACGCGGCATGGTCTGCACTTTGCCCTCGTCGCGCGGGCCAAAAGCCTGATCTGGCTCCAGCAGAACAGTCTGCTTGGCGCCACTTTTCAGGCCATAGAGTGCTTGCTCCAGCCCTTCGCTGAGCTGGCCTCGGCCCAGAGTCAGTTGGGCGGGCTCTTCATCAAAGGTGGAGATCGCCTCGAAGCCGTCTGGCGTCGAGAGTGAAAAGTGCAGCGTGATTTCGCTGTCTTGGGTGATTTCCGCTTCTATCTGGCTCATGAGTTACTGATCCGCCGCAATGGCTTGTAAAGTGGGAAGGGTTAGATTGAACTGCTCGGCGTACTCCAGGGCGCGCGCCAGTCTTGCCGGGGCGCTACGGCCCATACATTTGTGATCGGGGTCGCCGTCGAAGGCGGCCAACATCGCGTTGATTAGCGGTTCACGGTCAAACTGCGTATCCGCCAACATTTGCTGTAGGGCAATGATGTCGGTTACAACCTCATTGGCAAAGGCTTGATGCTGTTGCCACAGCTCGCCCACGGTTCCGCCCACTCGCAGACCAGCGATGTTGCTGGTGAGGATGTAGAGGTTTTTCACCACCAGCTCAAACAGCAGTTGCTCACTATTGTCGAGAACCCTGGCTGAAATATTGATCGTTTTCAAAGCATCGGCCAGCAGTTGAGCCTGTTTGCCAAATACCGGGGAGGGGATGATGACCTTGGCATCCATCCCCGGTTTTTTCTCAAACCAAACGGAGATCACTGTCGGTTGGTGGGCTAAACTCGCCCAATCTTTCGGCAGTAGTTCGTTTTGCAACAGGCAGAGTTTGTCGTGCCAAATAGCCGGCACCTTATTGATGAGCTCAGGCAGCTCTTTTTCGGCCACGGCAATCAATACGGCCGCCGGGTCGCTGATCTCCTCAGCAATCTGCCGCATATCCATATCTCGGGTTATCGGGTAGACCGGATGGCCAAGCCGCAGAAAACCCCGGGCAAAAACACCGCCCATTTCGCCAATGCCAACGATAATAATTGGCTTCTTCACTTCTCTTTACTCCAATACACCTCGTTACCGCCGTTTTCGCGGGCCAGAATGCGCGCCATCACAAATAGCAGGTCCGACAGCCGGTTCAAATATTTCAACATGGTTGGGCTGACCTCTTCGCCTTCTGTGTTGGCCAGACTACTGGTGCGCCGCTCCGCCCGTCGGCAGACGGCACGGGCATGGTGGCAACTTGCTGCCGGTAGGCTACCGCCGGGCAGGATGAACTCCTGCAGTGGTGGTAAATCTGCATTTAGCTTGTCGAGCGTCTCTTCCAGATATTCAATAGCCTCTTCGCTGACAACGCTGTGCCCCGGCATCGCCAGTTCACCGCCGATGTCGAACAGGCAGT
>JAKSCN010000447.1 GCA_022360595.1 Chromatiales bacterium | reverse complement strand
CCGTGTCCGGACTCAACCGGCCAACTGGTGCCCTGATTCCATTTGGCGGTGGCACAGGCGTTGTAGGTCATTGGCCCTTTACAACCGAGCTTGTACAAACACCACCCTTTCTTCGCACCTTCATCATCAAAGGTCTCGGCAAACAGGCCTTTATCATAGAAGGGACGGCGGTAGCAGCGATCGTGAATGCTCTGCCCGTAAAAGGCCATCGGACGCCCGTACTGATCCAAATCAGGGATGGCGCCAAAGGTGAGAAAATGCGCCAGCACACCGGTGATCACGACTGGAATGGGTGGGCAACCGGGCACATTGATAATCGGTTTGTCCTTAATGATATCAGCCACTGACACAGCGCCGGTCGGGTTCGGGTCGGCTTTTGGCAAACCACCATAGGCGGCGCAAGTCCCCACCGCAATAACAGCCGCGGCACCTTGGGCCGTCTCTTCCAGCATCTGCAGATTGGAGATACCCGCAATGGTGGAATAGCCGGGATTATCCAGCGGAATAGAACCATCCACCACCAGCAGGTATTTCCCTTCATTCTCATGCATGGCCGCTTCACGGGCATGCTCTGCGGCATCACCGGCCGCCACCTGCAGTGTGTGGTGATAATCGAGTGACACGTGATCAAATATCAGGCTCTCAATAGAGGGGGCGTGGCTGCGGGTCAGTGACTCTGTGCAGCCCGTACACTCCTGAAAAGATAACCAGATTACAGAGGGTCGTTGAGCCTTTTCCAGCGCAGCGGCAATAGCGGGAACCATTGTCGGTGGCAACGCCATCATAGATGCAGTCGCGGTACAGAACTTCAAAAAACCGCGCCGAGACACCCCATGAAGCCGAAGGCTCTCACCAAGGGTCTTTTTGTCAGCCATGTTACCTCCCAATGAACGAGGCTTGGTATGTTATGAATTTATTCTGTTTGCAGCGTATCGCCGATCAAGGCAATGCTGTCGTGGAGATCTGCGCTCTGCGTCCGCAATATGGCCGGCACATCAGTTACCTCAATCTGTAAAGCAACTCTGCCCTGCTCTGTATTGCGATGTTCAACAACCCAGACACCGGGATAGCCGGTTTCGAACACACGGGATTCACCCAGAGCGTTTAGCGCAGCACTGACCTCTCCTACACCAAGAAACGAAAGTAGTTTCTCCTCATCCCCAGGCCCAAAAGGAATCGCTTGAAGATCAAGCGTGGTCGGCTCGCTGGTCTCTACGAATTTAATTAATGCATGGCGTATTTCGTGCAGCAGCGGAAGTGCATTCTCAGTCAATCCCACGCTCCTCATGGGCTCGACTGAAATCTTAATATTGTCTAATACGCTCATAGAATTAATTACTATAATGCTTACAAACTAGCTTATTACTGTTGGGAAAAATGTGTGATGACACAGATCATTTATTTCCTGATTAGCAGAAAGGTCATTGACATATATCAATCACTACCCAACTAGCGAAGCACACTATATGGCGGCAAGATAACATAAAAATTAAGTGGTTTTTTGGTGTGCACCAATCGCAAATGCACTACTTAGCCTTAGGGCCTGTTAACAGGCCCTAAGGCAATCCCACCGTGTCAGCAGTTGAAGCACCTGCTCCGCCGCTTTGGGCACGGCGGGCGCTACGGGCTCAGACACCGTTTCCCCCCAGTCCAATGTGTAGGGTTCAATCCCCACCAACGCCCTGTTCTCGGGATAGTGATCGGAAAGACGGGCAATATCGAGCAGATCCATCAATCCCACCTCATGCACACTCTGCCGGTTACCGGTGAGGTACTTATCCATCGCCTCCCCTTCGTAACAGACCACATTGCCCGATTCACCACCCGTGCGAGCGGCATCCACCACGATCAGGTTGTCATGCGTGGCGAGAAGCTCCGCAAGTGAAAAGCTGAGCGTACCGCCATCCACCAAGGAGACATGCTCCATTGCCGGCATCTGTTGCTGGAGATAGTTCACCACATGCACCCCAACACCTTCATCACTCAACAAAGTATTGCCAATACCTAAAACCACGGTTCTCTTCATGATCAACACTCTCATTCAACCGGCACTACGGAATAATCCAGTTCAAGCAGGAAAACACTATAGGATATCGATACTGCCATCGCACCATCTCAGATCAAACGACAATATCATTTATTTATTGTCTACTGATTTAGTGACCTGGATCAAAAACAAACTTCACCATCACCATATAATTTCCTAACAGAGGCGTACCTTTCGCCTTGAGCAGTAAGTGATAACAGATCGAAGGGAGATATATCGATGGAAAAAATAAAACGCTTTCTCGCTGCTGCAATGATCGCTGGCACAGCAGCTATGGCGCCATTAAGCGCTGATGCCTGGTGGGGCTGGGGCGGCCCCTGGAGTGGTCCTTGGGGCGGACCATGGGGTGGAGCGCCTTACTATGGCTATCCTGGGGGTTGGGGATACCCTGCCTATGGTTACGGCTACCCCTATTACGGCTATCGCTATCCCTATTATGGTTATGCCTACCAAGCGGCGCCTGCAGCGCAGACCAGTACCGCCACTGAGTAGTAGTTGTTCAAACACCAAAAACAGAACGCCCCGTCAATTGACGGGGCGTTCTGTTTATACAGTGCGTTGTAACGATTACTGGCCAATAACCGTTATACCCCCCATATAAGGCTGCAATACCTCCGGCACCCGAATGCTGCCGTCAGCCTGCTGATAGTTCTCCATAACAGCAACTAGCGTACGCCCCACCGCCAGACCAGAACCATTCAAGGTGTGTACCAGCTCAGGTTTACCGGTCTCGGGATTACGCCAACGCGCCTGCAGACGACGAGCCTGGAAGTCCTCAAAGTTGGAGCAGGATGAGATCTCCCGGTAAGTGTTCTGTGCAGGCAGCCACACCTCCAAGTCATAGGTCTTCACCGCTGAGAAACCGAGATCACCAGTGCAGAGGGTGACAACCCGATAAGGCAGATCCAGTTTCCGCAAAATAGCCTCTGCATGCCCCGTCAGCGTCTCCAGCGCCTGGTGTGACTCAGAGGGTCTGACGATCTGCACCATCTCCACCTTCTCGAATTGGTGCTGGCGAATCATGCCGCGAGTGTCTTTACCGTATGAGCCTGCCTCACTGCGGAAACAGGGGGTCTGGGCCACCCACTGTTTGGGCATATCGCTGTCTTCAATGATCTCATCACGCACCAGGTTAGTCACCGGCACCTCAGCCGTGGGGATCAGAAAATACGGCATTTCGCCGGAGAGCTGGAACAGATCTTCAGCAAACTTGGGCAACTGACCAGTACCACGCAGACTATCGGCATTGACCATCACCGGCACATAAGTCTCGGTATAACCGTGTTCAGCCGTATGGGTATCCAGCATGAACTGGGCCAAGGCCCTATGCAGCCGTGCCAACGGTCCCTGCAGAGTAACAAAGCGCGAGCCGGTTAACTTGGCCGCCGCTTCAAAATCCATCTGACCATTCATTACCCCTAAATCAACATGATCTCGTGGTTCAAAGTCAAAGGCGGTCGGCTCACCCCAACGGCGCTCTTCACGATTATCCTCTTCATCCTCACCATCCGGAACACTTTCGTGAGGGATGTTGGGAATACCCAGCGCGATATCCTGTAACTCAGATTGAATCGCGTTGAGCTTATCCTGAGCTGCCTTCAGTTTATCCCCCAGGTCAGCCACTTCCGCCAACAGCGGTTGAATATCTTCACCAGCGGCCTTCGCCTTGCCAATATTTTTCGAGCGGCTGTTACGCTCGCTCTGTAACTGTTCAGCTTCGACCTGGACCGCTTTGCGGTCAGCCTCTAGCTGTTTAATCCGTTCAACATTCAGTTGCACACCTCGACGGGCCAACTGGGTTGCTGTCTGTTCAAGCTCATTTCTTAATAGACGGGGGTCCAGCATGGTTTACTCACCAATATTGATTGCAGCGGGCCATGTCACGATATGGCCGGGTTTAATGAATTCGTTTAACGCCTCGACGACCGGCCCGACACATTCGGCCTGGTCAAAAAATTCGATAATCAGCGGCAGATCCAGTGAGATATCGAGCAACGAGTGGCCGTGCACCTCACCCGAGCCGCCATAACCGGCAATGCCACGAAAAGCGGTCACACCAGCCACCTTGGCCTCATCATGCAGATAATCCATTACCTTCTGGTATTGATGTTCACCTTCGGTCAGGTAGATACGCACCATGGTCACCGGAGCACTGGTCATAATTGCCTCGCGATTATCATGCCCACCCAGGCGGCCAGAATACAGGCCACAACCGAGATCAACATATTGGCGACAGCCTTGAAATAGTCTGCCTGTTCAATCAGGTTCATCGTTTCGATTGAAAAGGTGGAGAAGGTCGTAAAGGCCCCGAGAAAACCAATCAGCAACGCACCGCGCAGCTCAGGACTGGCAGCCAGCCGCTCCAGCAACAGGATATAGAGAACTCCCATAGCCAATGACCCCAGCACGTTAACTGCCAAGGTGCCGTATGGAAAGCCTCTTCCCAGCAACGCATAGACACCCGTCGACACCCAGAAGCGCATCAACGCCCCCAAGGCACCGCCGCCTGCAATGGCGAGTGTCTGCATCAAATCGATAATCTCCAGGATTGTCCAAACCGGTTATTCTACACTGTCTGAATGACGGTTTTGAATTATTCGTTACCCGATTCAGGCGGACGATAACGACGATCAAGCTCAGCCAGATGGGCCAGCTTTTCTCGAATTTTGATTTCCAGACCACGCTCAACCGGGTGGTAATAGCTACGTTCACCAACCTCTTCAGGAAAGTAGTGCTCACCTGCCGCATAAGCCTCGGGCTCATCATGGGCATAACGATAAGCCTTGCCGTAACCCAGCTCTTTCATCAGCCTGGTCGGTGCATTGCGCAAGTGGATCGGTACATCGCACGAGCCCAACTGACGCACATCCTCCATCGCCTGATTAAACGCTTTGTAGACGGCATTACTCTTTGCCGCGCAGGCGAGATAGATCACCGCCTGAGCAATCGCCAGCTCTCCCTCCGGGCTGCCAAGCCGCTCCTGTACATCCCAGGCGTTAAGCGCCAATGTCAATCCCCGGGGATCGGCGTTGCCGATGTCTTCCGACGCCATTCGCACCACCCGCCTGGCGATATAGAGCGGATCACAACCACCATCCAACATCCGGCAAAACCAGTAGAGCGCTGCATCGGGATTCGAGCCACGCACCGATTTATGCAGTGCCGATATCTGGTCATAGAAGGCTTCGCCCCCTTTGTCGAAACGGCGCAGACTACCGGTAACCACCTCCTCCACCACGCGCTGGCTGATTTCCTCCTCCTCGGCGAGATCGGCGGCAATCTCCAGCAGATTCAAGGCACGACGGGCATCGCCATCGGCCGCCTCGGCCAGCAAGGTGATCACCTCGGGCGCACAGCTCAACCCCAGTGCCCCGATACCTCGTTCACAATCGGTCAACGCTTTTTCGAGAACACTCTCCAACTCTGCCGCCTGCAGAGATTTCAACACGTAGGTTCTGGCCCGCGATAACAAAGCGTTATTCAACTCAAACGACGGATTCTCAGTGGTCGCCCCGATAAAGATCACCGTGCCGTTCTCCACATGGGGCAGAAAAGCGTCCTGCTGAGCTTTGTTGAAACGATGAACCTCATCGATAAAGAGTATGGTGTTGCGCTGCTCCATCTGGTTGGCGCGCTTCGCCTCTTCCACCGCGTTACGAATATCTTTGACACCCGAGAGCACCGCCGACAAACTGATGAAGTTGGCGCCCGAATGGCGGGCTATCATATTCGCAAGCGTTGTTTTGCCGGTACCGGGCGGTCCCCAGAAGATCATCGAATGGGGCCGGTCGGATTCAATCGCCATGCGTAGCGGCTTACCTTCGGCAACCAGATGGGACTGTCCCAGAAACTCATCCAGATTGCGGGGACGCATACGGTCAGCCAGCGGACGAATGCCCTCTGGCTGCTGTTGACTAAAAAGATCCCCCTCAGACATATCCCTAAATCGATTACTGATTGTAGATATCCGTGTTCAACGGTGGAGTAAAGGTGAATAGGCCGCTGTTGAAGACCGGTTGGGTATCGATGGCAAAAAAACGAAAACGGGTGATCTGACCAAACTGATCGGCCATCTCTATACGCTGGAGCTGATTATCGGCAAAGGCCAACAAAATACGCGAGAACTGCCCCTCCTCATCGTGGGGCGTCAGCTCAACCCAGCTCAGCGCGCCACGCTCTCCCAAATCCACCACAGTGAAATGGTCCGTGATCGGCTCACCGCTGATCAACAACATTGCCGGCGTGCCACGCAGCGCCTTTTTTTGCGACTGTACGCTCACCTGCTCCAACTCAGGATCATAGAGCCAGACCTGCCGGCCATCAGCGACAATCAACTGCTCTTCAGGAATCTGGTAATCCCAACGGAAACGGTTGGGACGCTGCAAATAGAAGACACCTTCAGAGACGTACATCTCATTGGTGCTCTCATTAAACACACTCTGCTCAAAGTTGGCCTGGAAACGTTCCACCCCTTCAATAAAGCGGTTCATCTGCTCAATACCGCCGGTAGACGCCTGTACCGGGCCGGTCAACAAAAATCCAAACAATAATGCAGTTGCAAACCGTAACACTAGGTTCATATCAATCCTCTGGCGGCGGTGGCGCCAACACCTCCCGGTTCCCGTTACTCTCGGGAGGCGAAACAACCCCGGTGCGCTCCATCTCTTCGATCAAGCGCGCCGCCCGGTTATAACCAATCTTCAAGCGACGCTGTACCCCCGAGATCGACGCCCGCCGTGTCTCAGTGACAATACGCACCGCTTCATCGTAGAGCGGATCACTGTCTTCAACACTCTCACCGCCTTCCAACGGTAGACCGGGAATCGCCTCGGTAGGTTCCGAAGTGATGGCATCGATATAATCAGGCTCACCACTCTTCTTAAGGTGGTCCACCACCCGGTGCACCTCGTGATCATCCACAAAGGCACCATGAATACGTTTAGGGATACTGCCGCCCGGCGGCAGAAACAGCATATCACCGTGACCGAGCAGGTGTTCTGCCCCCATCTGATCAAGAAT
>JAKSCN010000034.1 GCA_022360595.1 Chromatiales bacterium | reverse complement strand
CCGGCTGAGTAAACTCCCCACCCAGCCAAGGGGGGGCCACCCGGGCGAGAGCCGCCAGGACTAATGCGACAAACGCTCCCTTGATCATCGGATGTGTACTCAGATCCCGCCCCGTGTGGCGCAAGCCGGCAATCACCAATACCGCCAGAATAGCTATCCCCATGGCTCCCACCGTGAGTGCATGCCGGGCAAAATTAGTGGGAAAAATACCCCACAGATTGTCCAGCCCGATCAGTGCAAAACCGGCCGCCATGAAGAGATAGACAACCGTCAACGCCCGCACATAGATATCGCGCCAGATACCACGCAACAGCCAGTCGTTGAGGATATTGAGAATAGCGGCGGCGGTCGCCAGCGCCATCCAACCACTGGTGCTGCTGAAGGGCAGCAGATAATCGACCAGCAGAAACATCGCCATGACACCCATGGCAAAGTTGCGCCGCGGCGGACGGGCGAGAAAGCGATCGTCCTCATTGTCTGAGCGATCCAGCGACTCATTCACTATCACCATCGAGATTCGCCCCAGCGCGGCCAGGATTAGCAGCATGAAGAGACCAATTGCACCATTCAGCAGGGCCCGCACCTGCTGCATATCCTCGACTATCCAGAACAGATAGAGACTCACCTGGAGACTCACCAGCGCAAGCGCCAGGAACAGAAACACCCGATGCCGGCCCTGTGCACCCGACCACAAGCCAGGCGCTACCGCACCAATAACACGCACAAGAAAGATCACATTCAGTAACGCCATTGGCCAAACACCCAACAGCGCCGTTGACCAAGCGGCAATACGCGCCAACAACCAGATCACGACACATTGCTGCAGCGCCTTGCCCTCGACATGTTCAATATCGGTCCATTCCGGCACAGCGGTCAGCAGAAAACCGGCCAGGGCCGCAGCGGCAAAACCGAACAGCAGTTCATGGATATGCCAGGCGACCACATCGCCGGTCACAGGCAGTGGGATAAAACCCGTCATACCCAGGCTCCAGAAGGCTACGCTGAAGATCGCATAACCCGCCGCCAGCAGAAAGAAGGGACGAAAACCGTAGGCATAGACGGTGTCATCACTCTCTATCATTCGCTTTATCACTGCACTTAACATACTCACCCCAAGGTACTGCTAAAAGCGCTATCCACAACCGACTCATTGAGCAGGGCGGCAGTGGTGCTGCATTGATAATCGAGATCACGCTGCTGGGGCGCCCGTTGATTGTTATAGGTATGGACAATACGCCCTGGATCGGCCGCCAGCACCAGAATGCGGTCGGCCAAGCGCACCGCTTCCATCAGGTCGTGGGTAATGAACAGCACGGTCAATGAGCGCTGGCCAATCTCGGTCAGTAACAGCTCATGCAGTTCACGCTTCAGGCCGATATCGAGTGCACTGAAGGGTTCGTCCAACAACAGCAGTTGTGGCCGTACCGCCAACGCTCGCGCCAGAGCAACACGCTGACGCATGCCGCCACTCAGTTCGTGGGGAAATTTTGTGAAATCCTGCTCGGCCAAGCCCACATCGGTGGCCATCTGAACAGCACGTTGCTCCCGCTCACAGCGTCCCACGCCCTGGACCTTCAACCCCCAAGCGATATTTTCCAGGGTGCGTTTCCAGGGCAACAGACGCGGCTCCTGAAACAGGCAGGCGGTAGCGGTGAAATCGTTTCGCACACTGCCGGTGTCAGGCTCCAATAGATCGGCCGCCATATTCAGCAAGGTGGTTTTACCGCAGCCGGAGGGGCCTACCAGCGCCACCACTTCACCTTCAGCCACGGTGATATCGATCCCGGAGAGCACCTCGTCCAGACCAAACGCATGGGTGATGCCGTTGAGTGCCAGAGTTCTTTTCACCAGTGTTCTATTCGCCATCTCGCCACTGCTCCAAACGCCGCTTAATCGGTTCCAGAATGCCGTACTCAGCAATCAGCAACGCACCGACAATGGCAACGATCCAGGCCATGGTTGCGCTGGTATCCAGATTGACCCGTGCCGTTGCCAACCCTGCCCCAACCCCGCTATTGCTGGCGAGCAGTTCGGCCATCACCACCACTTTCCAGGACATACCCAGGGCGGTAATCCAGGCAGGAAACAGATAGGAGAGAATATGGGGCAGATGCACATCGATAAACGCCAGCCACCAGGGCGCTTTGAAAGTGCGCGCCATCTCGCGCAAATCACCATCCAGGGTACGCGCCCCCTGTACACCGGCGGCAAAGGTGATGGGTAAGGTGGTTACAGCAATAGTAAAAATGGGTGTGCTGTCGGTCGCACCAAACCAGAGCAGTGCCAGAACAATCCAGGCGATAGGTGGTACGCCAATCAAAATAGTAATTAGCGGCCGGGCTGCCATTGCCGTGGTCATGGAGAGACCGGCAAGAATACCGGCACCGCTACCGACCAGCAAGGCGATGCTAAAACCGATGAGTGATCGATAGGAGGTAATCAGCAGCTCAGGCCCTGCCGTCCCTTCCTGAAAAAGCTCAATAAGACGCCCAACCGTCTCCTGCGGTGATGGCAGAATAAAACTGCCGTAGATCAGATTTCCATAATCCCAGAGGGCAAAGAAAAGCAGTATGCTGGCCAGGGCCCCCCACCCGCTCCACAGATAGGCCAGCGCCGCTCGAATCCATTGCATAGAAAAATTATTGCCCCTCGGCGAATACGCTCAGTGACTGATACTTCGTTCGGGTAGGGAACCACCCGGCTCCCTACCCACTAAACGCGATTACCCCAGATAGAACTCTGCGGCGGGCAGTTTGCCGCCGATAATGCCCGGGTTGATCTCCGCCAGTTGGGAGAAAAACTTCTCCAGCGCCGGCTTTGCTTTGATACCCGTGACAGGTTGAATGTTCGACTGGGGCACCGACTTTTCAATGACCGGCGCCTTCACCTTCATATAGGCCTCACCCAAACGCCCGGCGCTGGATGGGTTGTTGTTGACCCAATCCGCCGACTGGGCAAAGGCGTTGTTCAGCGCGGCCACGATACCCGGCTGCCGCTCAACCAGATCCGCGGCAATCATCATTCCCGCCTGGGGAATGCGTTTGTCGCCACCAGTCATTACTCCCCAAGCGTCCTGCAGGTTAAGCGTGCGGTGTATTTTCTGGGTGCTCTTCAACCCCTTCAGCAGGGATGCAGTGGCAGCCGGTTCAGGCAGTACTGCATGATCGACACGCCCGGACAACAACAACTGCACACCCTCCAGCGGGGTGGTCACATACTGCAGCTTGATATCCTTACCGATAGTCATCCCCGCATGGCTTACCAGCGCCTGAAAAACCAGGTCGGGCATATCGTTCTTAAAGAACATAGCCACAGTCTGGCCACGCAGATCTTCAATCTTCTGCACCTGCTCGTTACGAGACATCAGATAGAGCAGCCCCCAAGTCATGATGTTGAGCAGCCGAACAGGAATGCCACGGTTGTACATGTTGGCGGCAACATAGCTGGGAGTGCCGGCCACTTTCCAACGGCCGGAGACAAACCCGGTGCGCAACTGATCGGGATTGCGATAGACCTGAAAGCCCACCTCTTTGACCATGCCCTGCAGCTCACCGCGTTCCGCCAGATGAGCCAACACTAACGATGGCGCGGCCGGCGGCCCGTAGATCATCAGCTCTTCGAGTGGGGTTGCGGCGCGCAGAGGCAGTGAAAATCCACCCAACACGGCGCTCATGCCGAGACCGGCTGTCATCGCCAAAAATTCACGTCTGTTTGTACTCATCATCTCATCCTCTTAGAAACTGGCGACCAGCGAGACGTAGTAGTGACGCCCCGGCGCTTCAATCAGATAGGGAGTGCCTTCCAACTGGAAGTCGGCGTCGGACTCGCTATACGCTTCGTCGGTAACGTTATTGACGCCGAAACGAATTCCGACCCGGTCACGAAACTGCATACCGGCGTAGAGGTCGAGCACGGTAAAGGAGTCGGTCTCGCCCGCATCGTAGCCACTGCCGGTGGTTGGATCGTCATCCACACGGGTCTGCTCAGCCACATGGCGCAAGCGCCCACCGACATTCCAGGTGCCGCCACTCCCCATGTAGCCGAAGTAGTCGAGAAACATATTCGCTTCAACGGGGGCGATACCGTACAGATCACGGTCATCGCTGGTGTTCTTGCCGCGGATCGCCTGCAGATTGAGGCGTCCCGCCAACCCTTTACTCAGATTGGCTTGCAGGTCCAACTCCAGGCCGTACAGCTCGGCATCGACATTGCGCCAGATACGCGCACTGTCGTTCACCCCGGTCTCGGTCTGCCCATGGGCGCGGTCACGACTGATGAAATCGTGCACATCATCATAGTAGGCCTTGGTCTGAAACTGCCATGCAGTGCCTCTACCTGCTTTGCGGCCATAAGCGATCCAGTTATCGCTCTGCTTGGTCAGCCCCGCTTCCAAACGACGGTGCAGTTCCCAATCAAGTTCAGGATTACCGACACCACGGGCCGATGTGCCCATGGGTGAATTGAGCATGGTATTGAATGACTGTGCAGCGAAGTAACGCTCCTGGGTATCGGGCGACCGATAGAAGTGACCCAGCGATGCATAACCACTCAAACCGCCCTCTTCCGGTTGGTAGTCCCACTGCAGCTTGCCATTCCAGTGACTGTCTTTCTGAGCCACTTCAACATCATCACCGTAGTAGGTTTTATACAGATCGAGCGATGAGGGAATGCCTGCGCCCGGTACCGTGGCATTCAACCCGGCCTTGGTGGCATCGGCATCCACCTGTTTCCAGGAGAGTCCGAAAGTCAGCTTCTGGGCATCCGCCAAATCCCACTCGGAAGTGCCCGACAAGAGCAGTTCGTCCAGCTCAATACCGGGATATTGATAAGCCGACACCGTATCCAGGCCACCCGGCACCATCGGCCCACCGAAACGCTGGGCATCGTGCCGGATCTGTTTGTATGTCATGGCCAGGTTGAGATGACTACCGCCCAGATGCAGATCGGTATCAACCTTCACCCCTTCATTGGTGCGATCGACAACCGCCTGATTGTGCTGAGGCGGTGGCGTGGAAGGGCGCAGTTCAAAGTTGTTGGCGATACGATCAAACTCCATCGAGAACAGTTCGGCATGAAGATTTTTCACAATACCGTGGTTGAACTGCTCATCCCACATCAGCTTCATGATCTCGCGGTCTGTGTCGATCGGGTCCTGCCCAACCCCCCTCATCACAACCAGCGACCCCATATCAAAGGGTGTGGGCTGCGGCAGAGGCGCTTTGTGATCCTCGATGGAGTCATTGATGTAGATGAGCTTCACATTACGTTCGGGTATTGGAGTAACACCCGCCACGAACTGCAGGGTGTCGCGATCGTAACCGAAGCGCTGGTCATCACCGGAGGCGGTTTCATAGTCATCAGCCGACTCAGTCGAAGCGATCGCCCGCATAAAAAACAGAGGCAACTTAAGACGTGCATCGACGAAGGTCTCATGACCATCGGTGGCGCTGTTATAAGAACTGCCGACTCTAACAGGTCGCATTGAGCCTGCGACACTCTCAATCACGCCCAAAACCGGATCAACCTTGTTTTGCACATAAGGCATCTCCCCACCGGCATTGACCAAATCATAGAGAGGGACAACATAGAAGGGATGGGGCTTATCGTGAGATTTCAACTCAGGGATAAAATCAGATGCCAGAGCATCTACGGTGCAGGTCGCCAGCGCCACTGCTAAAACCGTTTTCTGAAATCCACTCCTTGGTACTGTTCTGTTTGGTGATGTCCGCTCCGTTAGACCACCTGATTGTACCTGCCGGCACACAGCGTATTGACCCCACATTGCAATAGTACCTCATGCGTTATGGTCTCTAGCTGGCTGCCTATACAATTAAACTAGGTTGCTGGCTGATAGGGTATTGGTAGTGATGAACTATGGATGAAGAGAGCGTCTTTACCCGGTAAATAGTGTTCTGTAGTTGGAGTTTTACTTCGTCAAAATCAGCTTGCCATTACTGGTAACACGCAAGTGATATTCAAAAGCATCGTGCTCGATGATCAGATGGGATGCCCCTTGCAACAGTTGTTCACTGGTGAGCCGGAGGATTTCCGGTCGCGCCGGCCTGCTATTCAGAGTTTTATCGTCGCCCCGGCTGGCCGCCAGGCTATCGCCACTGCTATTGTTCATCATTAAACCCACTACTTCTCCGTACACTCGGGATCACTGCAATAACCGTAGATCACATGGGAGTGATCAATAATGGCGAACCCCATCTTTTCCGCGATCTGATCCTGGCAGTTCTCGATCTTCTCATCGAAAAACTCTTTCACCTGACCGCACCGCAAACAGACCAAGTGATCATGGTGGTTCTCCTGATGCAGTTCAAAGACCGCATGCCCCTCTTCAAAGTTATGGCGCTTGACGATACCCGCGCTCTCAAATTGGGTCAGCACGCGGTAGACGGTGCCAAAACCGATCTGCTGTCCCTGTTGGGTCAATACCTGAAAGACATCTTCGGCTGAAAGGTGCTTCTTCTGAGAGCTTTCCAAAACCGCCAAAATGCTCGCTCTCGGACGCGTCAGCTTAAGCCCCGCCTCTCGTATCATCTTCTCTTTCACCCAAGCACCCTTAACTTCATACAGATGACTGATAGATAAACCGCAGGAGCGCCCACCGTAAAATCAACAGAGACAGGCAATCCAGTAGATTTTCACCCATAAAATGGGTGGCAAAGGGTAACTCAAGAGACAATTAAATGCAAGTGATTATCATTTAGGATTTATCTTAGCCTCCCAGCAAAGATGGGAGGCGCTATCAGGCAAACAGCCAGCCGTGGCTCCCAGCCACCGCGCCTGCCACGGTAACCAGACTCACGGTCAGCAATACCCAGTGCATAATCTGGACGAATAGGAAAGTTTTTTCAGGGGCAACTTTCGCCTTTTCCAGAAACAGGCGATGAAGAATCAGCGGCTCCAATACGAACAACACCAAGGTGAACAGCACCCAAACGGCAGTCATGGCGTGTATCCACCAAAAACCCGGGGAGCTAAAGCGAGACCAGCCGTCGATCTGGGCCAACATCCAAAAACCGGTGATACCGGTCAGCAGCGTGGTGGCCCGCGCCTGCCAGGCAAAGCGCTTTTCAATATTCTCAAAAAAGGCGACACGCTCTTCAGGCTCTTTCATCTTACGGCTGACAGGCAGCAGCACCGTAGTCACCATCGCCACCCCGCCAATCCAGAGAACCACACCCAATACATGCAGTACCCGCGCCGCTATATAAGACTCCATTGCACTCAGACCTACGTTGTTAATTTGGTTATGGGATATAGCCTGCCGCAGCAACTGCTTTCAGACTGACAAATACCTGAAATAGAGAGAACCTTCCGGCAGGGTAACTGCACTGCCTTGCCTAAAGTTTGTTAACGCTAACTTCGGCTTTTCCAGTTAAACCCGGGGGCCCAAAAGCGATGAGAGTGAATAGTTAACGCCACGGGTAACCAGGATATTCAGAGCAACCTTCCCCACCATCGAAGGGATAGCGGCCATCAATGAAGAGCTGGTCGAATCCGATCCAGAAGTTGTTTCACGCTTCTGTTTGGAAAAATAGACCGGTTCCGCCTGACAACTGTCAACCTTCGCCAGTAGATCAAAAATCTGTTGCACATCAGTGGCTTCAGCCTCATACACGATAGTAACGCTACCTGCCTTGGCATTCAGACGCACGGAGCGCACGCCATCCAAGGCCTGTAACTGCCGGAGAGTATTTTTACGTTGTACGGTATTGCGCAAAAAAGCCTGAGAACGCGCGCGTAAGCGGCCAGGAACATGATGCAGGTAACCAGTCATTACGTTGCTCCACAGATCTCTTCACTCTAAAACAAACTGTTTGACACACTAATGATAATTGTTATTATTTGCAACACATTTTCAATATTTTTTTAGATTGAACGATTGATGATTGTTAGCACTGTTGCTGGACGAATTCGTATGCGCGCCAAGCGGCTGAAATCAAAAAAGATTTCATCTTCTATTCGAGAGAAAATTGAACACTTGCCAGGCGTTTTGGAGGTTCGCACGAATCCTGGAGCGGGCAGTATAGTGGTCAATTATGACACGCATGTTGTCGACGCTACGGTGCTGGAAGATCAGATCGAAGCTATCTGTTCGCCCAACGCGTCAGGCAATGGGGAGAACGGCAATGGCTTGGCAAAACAACTCAACAGGGCTACCAAAGTCGGCATGATGACGACCTTGGCAACCTCCATAACCTATGGGTTTCTCGGCAAAAAAAAGCCACACATAGCCTACGGCACTGCTTTTTTGGCATTTGCCGGTTTACATATGCTCAAGCACTCAAGTCGCCTACTACGCTAGAGCCCGTTAGCTCTTTAACAGGACTGGCGACTCAGAAAGACAGCGGCAGTTGGCGAGAGCTGTCTAACTGCTCTTTTCCGCCGAGCTATCCTCTGCCGCAACAGGCTCAGCCGCTTTTTTAGCTGCAGCCTTCTTTTTGGCAACCTTTTTCTTTGTCGCCTTCTTGGCCGAGGCCTTTTTCTTGGTAACAGGTTTAGCTTCAGCGGCAGGTTCAGGCTCTGATTTACCCCCTACTTTTTCACGCAGATCACTAAAACCCTCAACGACCCTATCCGAAACGCTGCCCGCGGTCTCTTTCACTTTGTCCGAGACACTACCGGCACTCTTTTGGATCTCTTTGCGCAGCTTCTCATCTTTATAGAGATACGCGGCCAAACCGCCCAGCGCTGCGCCCGCAATAAATGGAATTAATGGAAATGCCATACTAACGTCCTCCGTCAATCTGCTTACGCAGAATACTTTGTCTTAAGGCCTATAACCCTTGTGAAGCCAGACTTCACCAGGCTAATGAACCCTAGAACTTTCAACACGTGAGCTTCCCAGCCCCCGCAGTGCCTTCAATAGGAGTGCAACCGTGGTGCCGTTGTGCAGCACAGCGGTTGTCACGGGTGACAGCCAACCCATCGCGGCGCCCAGCATCACACCGGTGTTGATACCGATAGCCGCTTTGTAGTTGGTCTCCACCAACCGCATGGTGCGTTGGGAGACATCCACCGCATTAGCCAACAACGACAGTTCATCTTCCAGCAACACCACATCCGCCGTGGCCCGGGCCAATTCGGCTCCGCGAGACATAGCGATACCCACATCCGCGGCGACCAGCGCCGGCCCATCGTTCACACCGTCACCAACAAAACCGACTTTTCGCCCTTCGGCTCGAAGCTGCTCCAGCACACCTGCCTTCTCTTCAGGAATCTTCTCGGCAAACACCTCATCGATACCCAGCTCTTTGGCCATCGCTTCAGCCCGCGCCCGGTGATCACCAGTCAACATGACCAAATGCTGAACACCTAAACTGCGCAGTCCTTCCAACACCTGGCGGGCGTCTTCCCGCACAGTATCACGTAACGCGATCATGCCGATCGCTTCAACCTCGGTGCCAACATAGAGCAGGGTTTTACCTTCCGCGCTAAGGGTACGGATCTGATCCTCGAATAGATCGAAGGAGATCCCTTCGTGCTCTTCCAGATAGTGGCGACTGCCAATCAGCAGTCGGTCATCATTGACCGGGCAGCTCATCCCGTGGGCAACCAGATAGTCGACTTCGCCATGCTCAATGTGATTGAGTCTCTCCTCTTTCGCCTTACGCACAATAGCCTCGGCAATGGGGTGGGTGGCGTGCTCTTCGATTGAAGCGGTGATGGCCAGCAGGCGCTCCCTGGGCCAGCGCTCCTCGTCGAGCACCACCACATCGGTCACCTGCAGATCGCTATAGGTGAGTGTGCCGGTCTTATCAAACACGACCGTGTCAACTCCGGCCAACTGTTCGATAGCCTCACCACCTTTCAGGAGAATACCTTCCGAAGCAGCGCGATACATACCCGATTTGAACGCCAACGGTGTACCCAGTTTCAGCGCACAGGAGTAATCGACCAGAAAAACCGATTCAAGACGGCGCTCCTCACCGGTCAGGAGGTAGACCAACCCACCGGTGCCCAAGGTGAGGTAGACCCGTTTATCCGCCAGTTTTTCAGCCAGACGCTGGGTCTCCGAGCCATTATCCAAGGAGTCGTTGATAAACTTGGCGATACGCGCCGTGGTGGTCTCATCACCGACATGACGCGCCTCGATACGCAGCCTGCCATCCTCCACCACACTGCCGGCGATGACGCGATCCATCACCTCTTTGCGCACCGGCACCGACTCACCAGTAATGGCCGACTGGTTGACTAACGCAGCCCCATCCAAGATCAGCCCATCGACAGGGATTCGCTCGCCAACGCCCACCTGAATACGTTCACCTGCCTGGATCTCGTCATCGGGGATCTGAATCAACACCTCATCACGCTCAACCCAGGCCAGTGTCGGTTCAGGACGCAGCAGTCGGCGCAGCATGTGATCAGATTGACGCTCTGTCTTCTTCTCAAGATAGCCGCCCAACTCCATCAGGAAATCGGTGATATTGGCAGTGAGATACTCCCCTTTGCTGGCGGACAGCCCAATGGCGATAGCATCCAGCACTTCAACCTTAATGCCCTCATTGATCAGGGTATCGACTCCACCAAACAGGGTCTTGCTGATATTCAGAAAAGTGAGTAGCCGGCGTACGGGAGGTGACAGGAAAGGCAGTGCGATAATCAACGCAGTGGTGGTAATTATCGGCGCCAACTCAGCGGGCGCGTCAGGAGACGCTTCGCCCGTGGGAATGCGATCTCGATTAAGACCGCTTAGCAGCTCAATGATCGATGCACGAGTAGAGACCTCCCCATCGTACTCAAACACCAACGAGTAGGCATGGCGATTGATTCGAACACTCTCCACACCTTTGATCGACTCCAGCCAGGTCTGCATCCATGAGAAATCAATCAGCGGATCAACCAGCATGGGCAGCTTGAATCGCAGCCTCAGCGGTGTTTCGTGAACCAACAGTAAGCCATTAGCGGATAGCGGTATTTGAGAGACCATCAGGCTTCTCTAACTCCCTGTTTTTTACGCGTCAACCACCAGACCAAACCGACCCCGGCCGCCACACCGGCAATCATCTGCCAGTTAGTCATAGACGGCCTGGCGTGATTCGCCACGGGACTGTTCCCGGCACCACTGCTCACCGCCCACGCTGGCGCAGACGCGCTCTGTCCCGCACAGTACTGAAAAGCCGGCAGATGGTGGTAAGCCGAAGCATTACGCAGATTGGAAAAGACAAAACGGACATCCGGCTCGGCAACCTGCTCGAGCAGGCTATCGTACATCTGGTAGTTGGCGATCTCCGCCGCAACGCCCGCCTCGCAAGCCTCTTGAATGCTCGCAGGCGATGTTATCTGTCCACTCCAGCGATCCGGAATCATAGGTACGCCGTAGCGCTGAAACAGCGGCAGCAGCGCTGCAATATGTCGCTGCTCAGCCTGCTCAATATTCACAAACGGCCAAACCGGTCCGTAGGTTTCGATTACCGCCCGGTAGGTTGCCCGTGCGCGGTATTCATCATCCAATGCCATACTCAAAGCGTTGGCTAACATACTTCTGACCTCGCTTTGCAAAATAAAAATGTGGAAAAAGATCTGATCATAATCAGACCGATTCCCTCCCTATTAGTCTTGCATATTGGCGGCGTGCAACTCCGCCTCCGCATCCCTGAAGCGCTCTTTCATCTCTTCCACACCGCCTTGAACCATCGCCCAGCCTTTAACCGCCGCTTTAATGGCGCCCTGCTGCACATTCTCATTGGTCAACACATAGGCGGTAACCGCACCAATCACAGCCCCTTTCACGAAGCTTGAGCTGGTAAAGTTGAAAAAGCTGCTGGATGGGGCCTGCTGAGGGACCTGTTGCCCCATGGGTGGCGCCATATTCTGAGGCGGATAAACACCAGCGTTGTAGTTGTAACCTTGCTGAGGGTAGCCATAATAAGCGCCTGGCTGTTGCTGCCATCCGGGATACATATGAGGGGGATAGGAATTATTCATCAACCGACTCCTTTGTAGGCTTATTCAAGGCGTACATAACGGCAGTACCCGTCGCCAGTGTTGCGACAACAGACAAAACTGGATTACGCGCGAACATCTGTCCAACGGCTGTGGCTGCTGCCGTGGCGACACCTGCGGTAAAACCGACTTTGGCCGTGTTGCGTACCGCTTCCTGCCAATCGACCTGTTGCTGCCGCATCCGATGCAAGTTAGCAGCAGCGGCGCCGGCGGCGCCAACCATCGCGCCATTTCTGGCGGCGTCAAGCAGCAGCATCAGTTCTTGTTGCTGACTCTGCTGGGGCATGCCATTTGTCTGCATTGGGTATGAATTGTTCATTTGCCACTCTCCTCTGATTGATCATCTGCCGGTTCATCAGCACTGGCACCATCTTCATCACTGTCCGGTGCGAAGTTGGCGAAGCCAGCCTTCATCGCTTCCGCCGTCTTGGCAGCACCACCTATCAGGGAGTTGCGAAGGTTTTCGTTGGTCATCAGCAGTACAACTGCGGCGCCCACGACCGCGCCCTTCCAGAAGTCGCCATCTTCAAATTTGAGGAACTCTTTGAACATACCCAGGCCATTCTTATCAGCCATATCACCCAAAGCCGCGGAAAAACCGGCTTGAGCAGTGGCGTCCGGCCCGGGTGGGGGACCCATATTCATCCCATTCGGCGCACCTTGCCAAGGCTGGCCGGGCATCCCGTAAGGGGCTTGGTAATAACCGTAGTGAGGAGGTGGATAGCCCATATAACCTTGCGGCCCACCCCATTGTGGTGGTGGCATAGCACCAGGGTAAGGTCCCTCAAAGGGTGGGGGTTGAGTGAACCCAGGGTTCTGGTCGGGCGTGCCCTGGGGATTGTCTTCCGGTTTATTCATCAGAAGCTCCTGTTCTTTCTTCTTAATCCATCACCATGATAAAGCGGGCAGCACACTATGTAGGTATGAACTTAGCAGCTATCCCCTTATATCAGTGACTCTGTACAACTTCGGCAGCACGTGCCAGATTGGTAGTGAGCAACCGCTCCAACAGCTCCATTGCCTGGGCATCCGCGCCTGTCACCAGCGTATCCCACCAGCTGGGCTCTAAATTGGCTGGCGAATAGCTGATCACCACTGATGCGGCTGCTGGGTTGACTCGGACATCCTTTATGCCTTCGATTGCTCCCAGAATGCGATCAAATAACGCTGTATCAACACCACCCAGCTCTTTGAAAAGAGCTACACCAACACGCAAACGGACACGTCCCGGCACATGGTGAACAATTTTCAAATGCCGGCGCATAGTTAGAAAGGGAGCTAAATCAATTGCTGTCATAAAGGCATCCACAACAACTGGCGCGACATTACATCACAGTAGTAATGAAAGTCGTTATCATGTAAAGGTAGGGGTGAAGTAAATTGCACCATACCCAGCCATATCGCCATTAGTTAGAAAATTTTAGGATACTGGCTGGCTGAGCAGAGCGATAATAACAAACTAGAGCGATTATCATTCAGCTTGGCTGGCTGACTACTTCGATTCAGCATTCAAAATCGAGACACTAAATTAAAGCATGATTAAGGCGTTTAATAAACCTATATTAGGCTCTGTTAACACTAATCTAATAGCTCTACAGACTCAAGGAATATCTATTTCCGTAAGGAACCCGCCGAGATAAATACGCAAATCACCCGGACACTAATAAATCATCATCCAATAAGTTGATAGTATGGAATCAGATATAAAGAAGAAATTTGACTCTTATCCAAATGATGTCTGTGAATTGATTCTAAATATCCGGCGATTAATTCTGGACACCGCCAAAGAAGATCAGATTCCAGATATAGAAGAGACGTTAAAATGGGGAGAGCCAAGCTTCCTTGCAAAGGGAGGCAGTCCAGTTAGAGTCGACTGGAAGCCCAAACACCCCCATCAATACGCCATCTATTTCAATTGCAAAACGACTCTCATCGAGACATTCAAAGAGGTCTATGGAGACCTTTTTCAGTATGAAGGCAACAGAGCCATCCTATTTCAGTTATCGGATCACGTACCTGAAGCGGCGTTAAAGCACTGTATCTCTATGGCGCTTCGGTACCACCGCATAAAGCATTTGCCGTTATTGGGAGCGTAGGCAATACAAGCCATCAATGACTAAATAATGATGTGAGGAAGGTATCGGCTTATATCCAGATTAATATGCCTCGTCCTTTTCAGTATCATCTTCTTTTAGTAGAACATACAGGCTGCAGCAATGCCAACGGCGACATTGGTTGCCGCCAACATGGTCTCGTAATCTCATTGGACTAGCTTCTGTCAACAATACATGGCATAAAGGCAGAGTTGCTCGCAGCCACTATCGATGTACAGTGCGTCCAGGAAGACGCCATGCGTGAAATCCTTAAACTGGTCAAAAATGCTTAAACGGCTCCTGCCCCCTGAGGCAATTTTACTCATTATCACGATGTGGACGGTTTTCATTGTCGATGCGTCGCTCCCGGCTATAGACCTCAATAACCTAGGCATTCTTCCCCGCACGACGGAGGGCCTCACAGGGGTATTGGCTTCCCCCTTTCTGCATGGCGGACTGGCTCACATTATCTCCAATACTGCGCCCTTACTCATTCTTCCGCTACTCATACGTTTGTCGGTTGGCTCCACACAACTACGCTTAGTGCTGTTTATCGGAATAATGGGTTCAGGTCTTGGAACCTGGCTATTTGGCTCTAACAATCTGGTGATTGG
>JAKSCN010000424.1 GCA_022360595.1 Chromatiales bacterium | reverse complement strand
GCTCACTCCCCACTGGGCCAGCTCCAGCACCAACCCGGTCAGATCAGTATCAAGAATCTCCGGTGAGCTATCCACAGCCAGTTGACTCTGTACCGCTTTGGTCCAGAGTCGGTAACAACTACCCGGCCCCAGCCGTCCAGCCCGTCCCGCCCGTTGATCGGCCGCGGCACGCGACACCCGCCCCGTCACCAGACGGCTGAGTCCGCTGTTGGGATCAAACCTGGGATAACGCGACAGACCGGCGTCAACCACGGTACTGACCCCTTCGATAGTGAGGCTGGTCTCAGCGATGGAGGTGGCTAAAATGATGCGCCTGCGCCCGGCGCTATCCGGCTGAATCGCCTGATCCTGCTGCTGTTTCGAAAGATTGCCATACAGAGGACAGAGCAAAATATCCGGGGGCGACTGCTCCCTGAGTATCGTCTCAAGCGCTTTGATCTCGGCCACTCCGGGAAGAAAGACCAGTATATCGCCTTGGGTCTCGACCAGTGCTCGCGCAACACCGTTGGCTGCCGTCTGCACAGGTGAACCGGTGGGTTCACGCTCCAGATGGTGAATAGTCACCGGATGGCTGCGCCCCTCTCCCGTCACCACCGGAGCATCATCCAGCAACCGCGCAATGGCTGTGCTATCCATAGTGGCAGACATCACCAACAGACGCAGATTATCACGCAGTCCGGCGATCACATCCAGAGTCAACGCCAGAGCCAGATCGCCCTGCAGATTGCGTTCGTGAAACTCATCAAAAATAACCAGCCCCACCTCTTCCAGTGCCGGATCCTGCTGAATCAGGCGGGTCAAGATGCCTTCGGTAACCACTTCAATGCGAGTCTTGGCGGTGACCTTGTGCTCCAGCCGGATACGGTATCCCACCGTCTCTCCAACTTGCTCACCAAGTAGATCAGCCATACGCTGGGCGCAGGCTCGTGCCGCCAATCGGCGCGGTTCCAGCAGGACAATCTTCTTTCCCGCCAACCAGGACTGCTCGATCAACGCCAAGGGAACAATGGTGGTCTTTCCTGAGCCTGGCGGCGCGGTCAGCACCACTTTGGGGGCCTTTTCCAAGGCGGTACACAATTCAGGAATGATTTGATGGATAGGCAGGTTCTGCATCCGGGCGATTCTATCAAGAACGCTCGAGGGCCTGTTAACACTAATTTGATCGTCACTGTTGAGTGTAACCAAGCCTCAATTGTTCTCGCCCCAACGGTGGTGAGCGAGGGTGCTATCCGATGCCGGCGTTACAATTTAATCTGCATCGTCGGCAGATCTTCACTGAGCTGATTCAACAGGTTATCCCGTTTTGCCGAGGGGAGTTTGGCCAACAACAGCACATGCCCCGCGGCGAGATCGCGTTTAAAGCGATCGAGACGATGATTATGCTGTCGGCTTTTGGTCAGCATATTCACCAACAACGCGAACAGCGCACCAAACAACGTCATTAACAGGAGGATTGAATCATCGGGTTGCAGACCAACCGGTGGGTAGTTAATCACCAGCAAACCGCCACAAAATCCGGCCAGTCCACCAACCAAGACTCCCAGTAGTATTCCTCTCGCCAGCTCAGTCCGCTGCCAGATCGACGCCTTGGGCAACGCATCAATGGATTCTGAAATACTTGCAAAGGTATGTAACCGTTGCTCACTAATACCCGCCGCCGCAAGCTTCTCAACTGCCTGCTGACAATCGGCTACCGAATTAAATAACAGATAGCAACGCCCCATAGTTACTCTCCTTTTTATTTTTTGCTAGCAACCAACCCCTGGTATTCATTCACTTTTCTTTTATCATAGACCCTAGGGCCTGTTTACACTAATTTGATCGTCACCGTTGAGCCTGCAAAGGCACCAATCAAGGCACGAGGAGCACAGTTTGGTCGCTCCAAATAAGTGAAGAGTAACGTCGAGCGGTGCTTTTTAAGCTTCCCCCCTCTTTTCGCAACAGATAGGGGGATGGCTGAGACTATCAAATAGGCGTCAACACGCCCCAACACCGTAACGGAATATATGAATATTTTATGGCTAAGCAGAAACCTCCAGTCACCCAAGCCGTACGCCAACTTCGTCAGATGAAAGTGGCATTCACGCACCACCCCTACACCTACGTGGATGGTGGCGGGACAGCTCAGTTTGCCAAAGAGCTGGACGTAGATGAGCATCTGGTCATCAAAACCTTGATTATGGAAGATGAGAAAGGCAATCCGCTGATTGTGTTGATGCACGGCAATTGTGAGGTTTCCACCAAAGCCCTGGCCCGCCAAATCGGTGTTAAAACCGTCTCCCCCTGTGCACCTAATGTGGCAGACAAGCACTCCGGCTATCAGGTGGGCGGGACATCACCCTTCGGCACCA
Organism: Chromatiales bacterium; assembly: GCA_022360595.1. Classification (GTDB taxonomy): domain Bacteria; phylum Pseudomonadota; class Gammaproteobacteria; order Chromatiales; family Chromatiaceae; genus BM503. The sequence continues at coordinate 2,251 of JAKSCN010000424.1, read as the reverse complement.
AACGTAAAATGCCGATCTATTGTGAAGCCAGCATTCTTGAGCTTGAGACCCTCTACATCAATGGCGGCAAACGTGGCTATATCATTTCCATGCCGGCCCGAGAGTTGGCCAGAGTGCTCAATCCAGTCACTATTCAGGCCATTCAGTAATCGAACTGCAGAACGCCGTTAAGGGGTATCAGGCGACCAGACTTCAAAGTGAATGGCCGATTTCACATCGCGCCTGGGCAACCAACCGGCGCTCTCCAGTTCAGGCTTGTCTTTAAAGTGAGTCACATAGCCGACGCAGAGATAGGCGATGATATCGATCTGTTCCGGTATCGCCAACGCCTGCCGGAGTACTTCATCATGCACAATACTCACCCAGCCAACCCCCAGGTTCTCGGCCCGCGCTGCCAACCATAAATTCTGCACAGCACACACAGCGCTGTAGAGATCCATCTCGGGTTTAGCCGTTCGACCGATCACAACCGGGCCATTGCGGCTCCGATCACAGGTTACACAGATCCCTATCGGGGATTCCAAAATACCCTCCAGCTTCAACGACTGATAGATCTTCCGCTGTTCACCCGAGAACAGTGCAGCCGCCTCGGTGTGGGCCTGCTCAAATCCCTCTTTAATCTTCTGCTTGGTCGCTGAACTCTGCACCACAATAAAATCCCAAGGCTGCATGAAACCGACACTGGGAGCGTGGTGAGCTGCGGTCAGTATCCGCTCCAACACCTGATCGGGAATAGGGTCTGGCTTGAATTGGCCTCTAACATCCCGGCGGGAGAAAATGGTCTTGTAAACGGCATCGCGCTCTTCAGGTGTAATCTTCATTCAGCAGTCATTCCAGGCAGAGGTTGCCGTGCATTATCACCTGCTGAACCCGGTTAACACTAGGGGCAGTTAGCATTAGGGCCTGTCAACACTAATTTGATTACCCCTGATCAGAGGCTCTTCAGATACTGCCCGGGGGTAATCCCCAACTGCTGTTTAAAAACCCGGCCCATATGACTCTGGCTGGAGAAACCGCTGGCCAGTGCGAGATCGGCCAGAGAGACCTGCTCCCGCCTGCGCTTTTGTTGCTGCAACTGACACTGAATCTGTTCAATTCGAACCCGGGCAATATACTGTTGAGGCGACTCGGCAAAGCTCACCTTAAACATGCGGCAAAAGTGATATTCGCTCTGGCCAGCCAGCCCCGCCAACTCAGAGAGATAGATCTGGCGGTGATAATTGGCCCGAATAAACGCTTGTACCTGCCTCTGAACCCTTGGCGCCAAACCGGCTGTCAAACGTGTTAACTCACCATCACTGCCAATACCCACCTCTTTCAGCATATTCAGCAGCAGCGTTTGCAGCCCCTGCTGCAGCGCCAACGTGTTATCAGCGCTGTTCCAATCCCAATTGAGCAGCCCATATCGGCTCATTGCCATCAAGGCGTCGCTCTCGGCAAAGGAGAGCTGCGGCAGCTCGACACGGCGTGGATCAATGTCAAAAGTCTTCAATGCCAACCGCTTGATGTAACTGTCGTCAAAGTAGATATGTAAAAACTGCTGGGGACCACCCACATGCCAGGCGGAGTAGGAACCGGCCGGCATCAGACAAAATCGACCAGGTGCACCCTTGGGCGATGATATGTCAGTACGGTGTGTCTGATAACCACCCTCCAGATAGATGCTGAAGGTGTGTCTGCTCTCATCTTCATAATAGACATGTTCATGGGCATTGCGATACTGGCGCAACTGCGCGCCCTGCCCCAAACTCAACTCCCGCAAAGTACTCACCCCTGAATGCTGAAAAGCGATCGGGTCGGCAGCCACCAGCGGGTCATTGGTATCTATTTGAGCGGATTCTTTGGACATAGGCAGAGCATAGCAGAAGCAATTACCCGAACAATCACCTTTCAAGCATGGGTAATCGAACAATGCGCAAGATCGTGACAAATAGCGCAACCCCGTGCAATCCCGCCTCAGGGCAAGGTGCAAGAATCGGTGCCATGAACACACTACTCTATCTACTCACCTGGATTAGCTGGGGCGGTTCCTGGTTGGCGATCAAATGGCAACACGGCCCGGTGCCCATCCACCAGTCGATTCTCTATCGCTTTGCGCTGGCTGCAGTGATCATTATGCTGTTTCTGCTATTAGTGCGTAAGCTGCAACGCACCGGCTGGCGTGATCACCTCTTTTTCCTGCTACAGGGTGGCTCTCTCTTCTCACTCAACTTCATCGCCTTCTACTCAGCCACCGGCTACATCAGCAGCG
>JAKSCN010000518.1 GCA_022360595.1 Chromatiales bacterium | reverse complement strand
TACCGGCTGGGTATAGCGGGTCAGGTTGATCTGATCATTGGGGTCTTCGTGAGAGAGCTTGGCCATGTCATAGCCCAAAACATCGCTCGCCTGCTCATAGATGCGGCGGGCGGAGTCGAATTCGGCGCACAGGTCGCTGCCGATCCCCCGGTATTGGGAACCCTGGCCGGGGAAGATAAAAATGACATTCTGTTCGGTTTCGGACATGGTGACTCTCCAAATCAAGCGGCCCTGTAGTTGGCCTTACAAATCAGCGACACCGGAGGATAGACATTTCACGCTGTCACGGCAAGTTATTGCCTCTGAGAGACGCTAGGGCCTGTTAACACTAATTTGGTCGTCACTGTTGAGCCTAAAAAAGCACCAATCAAGGCACGAGGAGCGTAGTTTGGTCGTTCCAAATAAGCGATGAGTAACGCTGAGTGGTGCTTTTTTAGGCTCAACCCCCTTTTCCAATATTATGGAGGGCCAAGGCCATTTTTTCGTCCAGCGGCGTTATCAGTCGCTTATGTAGACCTGCTACACCGCGCTCCTTCTGCCTTGCTGGACAAAAAAATGGCCGTTGGCAGTGATGACCAAATTAGTGTTAACAGGCCCTAGGCCCTGTATGGGGTTGCGCAGGGGAGTATCTCCACCTAGGCTGAATTAAACGTTTGCATGGCGGAGTGATCAGATGGAATCCTCAATCGATATCGAAGTGTTCAGGAAATTGCTGGAAAAGCGGCGCGAAGCGCTGCTCAGCGTCTCCGATCAGCAGCAGGAGGCGGCTGAAACCGTGGAGCTGGATCAGACCCGGGTGGGACGATTGTCGCGGATGGATGCAATGCAGGCTCAGGCGATGGGGATGGAGACCCAGCGTCGTCGTACGGAGGAGTTGAAGCGTATTGCCGAAGCGTTGAGGAGAATCAATGAAGGGGATTATGGTTACTGTTTAAATTGCGGTGGAGAGATTGCCGAAGATCGCCTGGCTATCGATCCGGCAGCTCCACTCTGTATTCACTGCGCAAGCCAGGCCGAGCAGTGACATTGAACACTGGCGAGTGCCATTGGGCGTGAAAGGTTGATAACGTATGGATTGTAGAATCATGGTATTACCGAGCCGCGATCCGGCTAAGCTGCGGGTTGTTAAGATCCCTGCCGACATGGAGGAGCAGGAGGTCTACCGCTACACTACCGGCGTGATCGCCGCGGTTGAAGAGGCTGATGCTGATTATGAGTGGGAGGATATCGAAGACGCCCTGGAACAGCACGGCTTTGAGACATTGGAGTTTGTGCTCGGCCCCACCATCGATTAGGGCCTGCTGCTGAAGGCGATCTCCCCTTTACGCTCAAACGGTAAACTGAGCAGGCTGTGGGCGGTGCCGATTTTACCGTGAATCCGGTATTCGAGAGGCCGCTCCTGGCGTTCATTTAACGCTTTGAACTGCTCGAAGATCTGTAGCAAGCTGCTGGTGACTTCCACTTCGATAGTCGCTTCGCCAAAGGCCGGGATATTGGCCGCCTGCTTACTCACTCCCTCGGCAAACCCATTGCCGTTCAGCTCCACCGTGAAGCTGAGCCCAGTGATATTAAGGTCGACGCTGTTTGGATTCTGTACGCGCAAGGTGAGGGCGTAGCGCTGCTCGAATAGCTGGGCGTCGATGATCCTGAGGCTACTCAGGGTGACCCGTGGCGGCTCCGTCGGTTGGGGCAGGGTGGCGCATCCGCTCAGCCAGATGATGAGCAGCAGAGCAATTAGCGTGCGGCAGCCTATGGTCATGTCACTTCTCCTTTATCAATACGTTGCCTGACCAGGCCGATGTGCAGACGCAGGTCATACAGTTCATCAGCGAAGCTCAGGGGGACGGAGACTTCCGCGACATCCTGTTCAACATGATGCAACTGGTTCAGGGGTTATCTCGTTATCCCGTAGCTGGCGATCCACGGCCAGAATATCCCGATACCAGCAGTAGATCCGTGACCGCATGCGCCATCGGTAGATGGGCGGCATGATCTTGATCAGCGGTAGCATCAGCGCCAACAGGGGGAGAATCATCACTTTCAAGCGGTCCACCAAAGTGGCCGCCCAGAAGGGCAGATAGCGCTGCAGAAACGGTGGGCCGTATTTGTAATAGCGCTCCGCCTCTTTCAACAGGGGAAAATCGAGATAGTCGGGGGATGGAAATTGACCAGGCTGCTCAAACCAGCCGCCCTTTGCGTAGATCTCCTGCGCGCCCTGCAGAAGCAGGTCGATCAGCGCCGGGTGAAGATCATCGGTACCGACCAGGTTAGCGCTGGCCGCCAGAAGCGTGGTCTTCTCAGCGGGGATATTACGTTGAAGATCTATCACCCCTTCAGGCAGGGTCACCGCCGAAAGATAACGGTGCCTGCGGGTATAAGCTTCAGCGCGCTCAAAGCTGAATAGCTGAATCTGTTCAGCCGTGAGTAGTTGCCTGACCAGGGGGGATTGGGGTGAGGCGATGAAAAATGCGGCATCTATCTCGCCATTTAGCAGTGCTTTGGCGGATGCCTCCCCTCCGAGTGCCAAAAGTTGGCTGTCGGTGTCGCTTATAGCGTTGTCCGTCAGTAACTGCAGGGCGACAGGGTGGGTGCCACTGCCTGTATGGCCGATTGCCACCCGTTTGCCTGTTAAATCGGTAAGCTGGGTAATGGTGAGCTGTTTACGTGAGAAGAGCCATACAGGTTCAAAATAGAGACTGCCAAGAGCGCGCAAATCTGTGGCCTGATCGGCGGTTCCGGCGCCGCTCTGAACGAAGGCGATATCGACCTTGCTGGATTGCAGCAGGGCAATGTTGTCCTGTGAGCCTTCGGTGGTTACCAGTTCCAACTCGATCTGCTCTTGCGCAACAAATTCCGCAAAGCGCTTGCCAAAGAGATGGTAGGCTCCGGTCTCGCTGCCGGTGGCGATGCGTATCTTCGTGGGTGGCGCTGGCTGTACAAACTGATAGGCAAGAATGAAGCCGGCGATAATGAGGAGTAGAGCCGGGCCAAAGATATTCAGATGATCTTTTATGGGGTGATGGTTCTTTGTCACGGGGACATCCTGTGCTCTGGCAGATGATAAAACGTATAGAACGCTTGCGACTGTTTCAATTCACTATAACGTTTTCAGCAGGAGAGAGAAAATCTGCGAAAAGCCTGGGCCCGTTAACACTCATTTCACAAAAGTTTTCAGTTGTTTTTTGTGGTGTAAAAAATGTGGAAAATCGATCGGCATTGGGCTGCGCGGGTATAAATTGATCAATAGATTTATTCCTTAAGGTTACAAGTGGGGTGCCGACAACACCACTATAAGGCTGTTGGTGAATTTTCAGATCTGCTGGCCAAATATCCTTACAGGTCAAAGATTTTGGTAAAGAGTCTGTCTGTTGTGTCGCTAATAGCAGTAGCTGCTGATGATGGAAACGCGGTTTGAATGGAAGTATGAGCCGTTTGTCACATTGGTCTGTTTTATGAATCTGACTCACGCAGGATTTCCGCGTGCAGCGATACGGGAGGTAGATAAAAGAGTGAATGTGAGGCGCTGTAACCGTCTCGCTTTCAGAAAGCACAGGGAGTGTCGCACTTCGATGTTACATATGCACCTGCCTGACTGATCTCAATAATTTATCTCAGCTTTTTT
>JAKSCN010000658.1 GCA_022360595.1 Chromatiales bacterium | reverse complement strand
TCTGCCAGCAAGCCAATATATTGAGCGGCAAAGGCGATCATCGGCAATGTTGGTGACTCCAACATGTAGGATGCCCCGATTAGCGCCACAGGTACAATAAACACCAGCACCAAGAAACTGTACTTCACCAGCTTCACTGTCGTGGCTGTCTTACCGTGGAAAAACTCGCGGGTGTTGAAAGAGCCACCCATGAAACCCTGAGCTTTCTGCTGCATGTTGCTGTGGCGCACACCAATGGCGCTCTTCAGATTGAACTTGTGACGCAGGCGTTTATTACGGATCAGCGAAGCACTGCGGGAGACAAAACCCATCACAGTGAAAATCACAGCCCAGGTGCCGAAGAAAACCACCAGATCAATACCCAGATAGGCAGAGAAGGCAGCAGCAAACATAAACCCTGAGGCGATGCCCAGCAGCATGTAGTTGGCGACCGTCAGGGGAGTATGCCACTCTTGCAGAAACTTCAAACTGGCATAAATCATAGCGGTGCTGACAAACAGAGCAAAAGCCGCCAGACTCGCCAAAAAGCCAATAACCAAAGTCAGATCGACTGGTAAGGCATTCGCCACCACAAACAGCGGCATGGTCCAGCCAAGGTAGTGAATAAACGCATAAAGTGCGACCAGAAACATAAAAGTCGGCAGCACAATCACCTCACGCGACAACCAGGAGGTGCGCCACTGAGTCACCGCGCGCCAGGCTCTTTCAGGATGCCCCAAGTGGAAGAACGAGGCGATCAGCCCACCGATTAGGAACAGCAGTGCGATCGCACCACCAATACCATAAAAGGTGACATTATCTTGCGCAGGCAACAGGTTCGCGAGGGAGTAGACCTGCCCAGTGTAGAGCGCCAGGAACAGCCCCTGACCGACACCGATCAGGGTCGTCAAAAAGATTACTGAAAAAGCTGGATGCATCTTGGCAAATCCTTATCTTTCATTGTGCCGCTATTGTCTATATACGACAGCGATAAAAACCAATTGGCTGCGGCTTAGAAAATTCAATCCAGCCACAGCCGCATTCACGGGCTTACCAGGCCACCTCATCCAGGGTCTCACCCTGATCGGTCGGCAACTCGATACCCTCTTTGGCCAGCGGATTATCCGCCCGCACCAACTCATCCTCATGGATGTGCATCCGGGTCTTCCGACGTGGCAGGTAGTGGTTAGCCGGCTCAGAGCCCCACTCCGGCATCAACTGATAACCGCCCTGCTCACGAATCGCGACGGAGGCTTCGGAGTCCGGATCATGCACATCACCGAAGATACGGGCGCTGGTCGGGCAAGCCAGCACACACGCCGGTTTACGCTCAGACTCTGGCAGGGTCATGTCGGTGATGCGGTCAATGCAAAGGGTGCACTTCTTCATCACCTTACCCTGCTCATCGAACTCGCGCGCCCCATACGGGCAAGCCCAGGAGCAATATTTACAACCGATGCACTTGTCGTAATCGACCAGCACTACACCGTTATCCTCACGCTTGTAGCTGGCGCCTGTCGGGCAAACCGGCACGCAAGGCGGATCCTCACAATGGAGGCAGGATTTCGGGAAGTGCAGGGTCTCGGTGTTGGGGAAACAGCCAATTTCATAGGTCTGCACCCGGTTAAAGAAAGTGCCTGTCGGATCGGCATCATAGGCCTTCTGATCCGGCATTGGGCCAGCCCAGCCAGAGGTATTCCACTCCTTACAACTGGTGACGCAGGCGTGGCACCCCACACAGACGTTCAGATCGATTACCAAAGCGAGTTGTGTCATATCAGATCCTAAAATCGTTCTTGGCCTGGAGCTGGCTTCAGCGGCTTGCCCCCCGGCACGGCTTATTCGATGTTTGCGCTCTTACGGAAGATGCCGGCAAAATAGGACTGCCAGCGACCGCGCCGTTTTTTGTCCTGCCCCGGAAGCTGTTTCTGCTTCTTGAACTGGGGCCAGGTCTGCTCGGGCTCATTGTCCTCAGCCTTGTAGACCTTCACCCGCACGTCGAACCAGGCAGCCTGCCCGGTCACCGGATCGGAGTTGGACATATACGGACCCGCCTCACAGGGCGGCAGCTCTTCGGGAATCAGGTGGTTGAGCAGAAAACCTTTCTGCGATTCGTTCGCCTTGCTTGAGAGTCCCCAGGCGCCATTCGCCTTACCAATGGCGTTCCAGGTCCAGACCGTGCCCGGCTCTACTGCCTCCGAAAAACGGCACATACAGCGCACCTTGCCGGTAGGCGACTCAATCCAGATCCAGTCACCGTCATCAAACCCCTTCTCCTTCGCCAGTTTCGGATTGACGAACAGATAGTTATGGGTATGGATCTGACGCAGCCAGGCGTTCTGGCTGTCCCAAGAGTGATACATCGCCATCGGGCGCTGGGTCAGGGCATTCAGCGGATACTCATGGGTATCGACCAGACGCGATAGCAGCGGCTCACTGAAAAACGGCAGCGGATCAAAGTGCATATCCAGACGCTCGCGAAGACGTTCCGGCGGCTTACGCCCTTCCCCTTTGCCCTGGGCCGCCAGACGGAACTTCTGCAGCACCTCAGAGTAGAGATGGATGGTGATCGGCTCAGCATAGCGGGTCATACCGTGGGCGCGGGCCCACTGGAGATAGCCCTTGTTCCAGTTACGCATGTACTGATAAGACTTGGGCAGCTCGTAGTGGTAGACGCAGTCGTTCTTCTGATACATCTCCCACTGGCGTGAGTTGGGCTCACCTTTGAGGAACTTCTCGCCACCTTTACCACGCCAACCGGCGAGGAAACCCATGCCCGAGCCGGGCGAAGTCTCGTAGTAGGTGATGAACTCGGGGTAGTTTCGATACTTGCGCGAACCATCATCATTCACGAAAGCCGGCAGTTTGAGCCGTGAGCCCATCTCGATCAACACCTCCTGGAAGGGCTTACACTCCCCTTTGGGGGGGAGGATAGGCACACGCACTGAATCGACAGGGCCGTCAAACTCAGAGATAGGACGATCCAGCATCGAGAGGGCGTCGTGACGTTCGAGATAGGTGGTATCCGGCAGCACCAGATCGGCATAAGCGACTGTTTCGGAGGAGAAGGCATCACAGACGATCAGGAACGGGATCTTATACTCACCGTTCTCGTCCTTATCCTTCAGCATCTCACGCACGCCGACCGTGTTCATCGAGCTGTTCCAGGCCATATTGGCCATGAACAACAGCAGGGTATCGATCTTATAGGGGTCACCGCGCCAGGCGTTGGTAATGGCATTGTGCATCAAGCCGTGCACGGAGAGCGGATACTCCCATGAGAATGCCTTATCCAGACGAACAGCCTCACCCTCTTCATCAACAAACAGATCTTCCGGCTTGGAGGGCCAGCCCAGCGGCATACCATCCAGTGGTGTATTAGGCTGCACCCCTTCCGGGCTATTGGGTGGCTTTGGACAAGGTGGAATCGGACGCGGGAACGGTGCACGATGGCGGAAACCACCGGGGCGATCGATGGTGCCCAACAGGGTCATCAAAATACCCAAGGCACGAATCGACTGAAAACCGTTGGAGTGGGCAGCCAGCCCCCGCATAGAGTGGAAAGCAACCGGATTACCGGTCACCGACTCATGCTCGTTCTCCCAGCAGTCGGTCCACTGAATGGGTAGCTCAATTTTCTGGTCACGAGCGGTCACGCCCATCTCATGGGCTAGACGACGGATAGTCTCAGCCGGGATACCAGTGATCCCTTCCGCCCACTCCGGAGTGTACTCTTCGACACGCTCTTTCAACAATTGGAAGGCCGGTTTAACCGGTGTGCCATCCTGCAGTTTGAACTCGCCCAACAGACGGGGATCGGTACCTGGCGTGTGGGTGGAGATCTCTTTGTCCAAATCACGATCCCACCAGAGCTTATTTTCAGGATCGAAACAGCCCTCTTCGATATGCATCTCAAAGCGTTTGAACAAGCCATGATCATCGCGTTTGGGGTCATTGATCACCAGCTCGGCAGCGTTACTGTACTTGACCAGGAAGTCACGGTCGTAAAGACCCTGCTTAATCAGCTCGTGGATAAAGGCGAGAATCAACGCGCCATCAGTCCCCGGCTTGATCGGCACCCACTCATCCGCTACCGCCGAATAACCGGTACGTATAGGGTTAATAGAGATAAAACGACCGCCACGGCGTTTGAACTTGGAGATGGCGATCTTCATCGGGTTGGAGTGGTGATCTTCCGCGGTACCGATCATGATGAAGAGTTTGGAGCGATCCAGATCGGGGCCACCAAACTCCCAAAAAGAGCCGCCAATGGTGTAGATCAAACCTGCCGCCATATTGACCGAGCAGAAACCACCGTGGGCAGCGTAGTTGGGGGTACCAAACTGCTTGGCAAACATCCCGGTGAGAGCCTGCATCTGGTCACGACCGGTGAACAGGGCGAACTTCTTTGGATCCTCTTCGCGGATCTTGCCAAGGCGCTCTTCCATAATCTGAAAAGCCTGATCCCAGGAGATCTCCTCAAACTCAGAATCACCACGCTCAGCGCCCTTCTTGCGCAGCAGCGGTTTGGTCAAACGGGCCGGCGAGTACTGTTTCATGATGCCCGAGGCACCCTTGGCACAGATCACCCCATGGTTAAGAGGGTGGTTTGGATTACCCTCAATGTGGCGCACCTCGCCATCACGCAGGGTGACGCGAATACCGCAACGGCATGCGCACATGTAGCAGGTAGTCTCTTTCACTTCTACCCGACCGACATCTCGATCTGAACGTGCAGTTGGATCCTGCATAATCACTAAACCTTTAATATTTCAGGAAAATTATTAATTTATAGTTATTTATAATAATTCTAATATTCAATCTCACTAATATTCAACCATATAACTCTTTATATGTATATGTAGGTATTCAATAGGCAATGCCAAAAGTGTGGGAATTAGTTCTCTTCCCATTCGTACCAAGTTTCAACTTTAATAGATGGATATGGCACCCGATCATCGCACTAAGGCCCGCTGACAGCAGCCGCTTTTTCTTGATGCGCCACTCCAGCCCATACAGCACAATCCATTAGACACCTTAAGCAAGACCAAGCATTTGATCCTCTCAATAACTGCTGGGCTGGCGACGCAATCACCTTCATGAGGCGTTTAACACCCGGGGCTAACAAAGCGGGAGATCATCCCCCAGCCGCTTCCAGCTCCTCCCAACGACGATAGGTGTCAGCCAACTGCTGTTCGGTCTCTTCCAACTGCTGTTTGACCTCAGCAATCCGTTCTGAGGACTGCTGATAAAAGGCCGGGTCGGCCATCTGCTGCTGCAGTTCATCGACTGCGCTTTCGAGTTGATCGATACGCTCAGGCATTGCATCCAGTTCACGCTGGTCTTTGTAGCTCAGTTTCTTTCGCTTGGCTGGAGCAGTCTCACTTGGTGCCGGTTTTTTCTCCGCTTGCTTCGGTTTCTCCGCCTTGATCGGCTTGGACCCGGTAACCGCAACAGGCCGCTGACGTAACCAATCATCATAGCCGCCTACATACTCCTCTATGCCCCCTTGCTCCTCAAATACCAGGGTGCTGGTCACCACATTATTGAGAAAGGCCCGATCATGGCTGACCAACAACAGAGTACCTTGGTAATCGAGCAGCAACTCTTCAAGCAACTCCAAGGTTTCAACGTCGAGATCATTGGTCGGTTCATCCATCACCAAGACGTTGGCTGGTTTGGTGAAGAGCTTGGCCAGGAGCAGACGGTTGCGTTCACCACCGGACAGCGCCTTCACCGGTTGGCGCACACGATCGGGAGTAAACAGGAAATCTTGCAGATAGCTGATGACATGTTTGGAGTGACCGCCGATCTCAACCTTGTCACTGCCGTCCGCTACGTTGTCCAGCACGCTCTTCTCATCATCCAAAACAGCGCGGAGCTGGTCAAAGTAGGCGATATCAAGTTTGCTGCCGAGCTTGATGTCACCGTTATTCGGGTCAAGCCGGCCCAACAGCAGATTGAGCAGGGTTGTCTTCCCGGCGCCATTGGGACCAATCACACCAATACGATCCCCTCGCAGAATGGTGGTGCTGAAATCTTTCACGATCGGAACACCATCCCAGGCATAGCTCACATCAGCGGCCTCAACCACCAACTTGCCTGAACGCTCACTCTCCTGCAGGCCCATTTTCACCTTACCGGTCTGCTCACGCCGTCTCTGACGCTCAACCCGCATCGCTTTTAGCGCCCGAACCCGACCCTCATTGCGGGTACGCCGCGCCTTGATGCCCTGACGAATCCATGTCTCCTCCTCGGCAAGTTTTTTGTCAAAGCGTTGATTGGCCTTCTCTTCGGCATTCAGCATCTCCTCTTTACGCCGCAGGAAATTGGCGTAATCACCAGGCCAGTCGGTCAGTTGGCCGCGATCCAGCTCGATAATGCGGGTGGCCAGCTTGCGCAGGAACATGCGGTCATGGGTAACAAACAGCAGCGTCCCGCCATAACTGAGCAAGAACTCCTCCAGCCAATCAATGGAAGCGATATCCAGGTGGTTGGTCGGCTCATCCAGGATAAGCAAGTCGGGCGCCTGCACCAGAGCGCGAGCCAGCAGCACCCGACGTTTCAGACCACCGGAAAGGGCAAGAAAATCGATATCAGAATCAAGGGAGAGCCGTGAAATTACCGTCTCAACCCGCTGCTCGGACTGCCAGCCATCCGCCGCTTCAAGCTCATGCTGAACACGGGAGAGTTTTTCCAGTATCC
>JAKSCN010000538.1 GCA_022360595.1 Chromatiales bacterium | reverse complement strand
TAGCAGGCAGACCAGTGCAATGAAGGGCAGTCTCATTGTTGGCGTCCTTTTGGTTCAGGGTCTTGGGCGCGAGTGTTGCCAAACAGCAGGGTATTGGGCTGCTCTTTCACCTCTCTGGCCAGCGGCTGCAATTCATCCAGGAGCAGCGTCAGCTTGGTTAGAGCCCGGTTCAATTCGATATAGACGGGGGAGTCAGGCGAATAGCCTTTGAGGGTTTCACTCAGTTGAGCCAGGGCTCGGTTGACCTGGTTTGGCAGCCGCTGGACACTCTTCTTGTTGAGAAGCTCATCAAAACTGTCCGACGTCTTTTGCAGGCTGGCGAGAGTGGCGCTGGCCTCTTCAAGCGCTTTGGAGGCCTGCTCTATAGTCTCTTCCAATGGAAGATCCTGGATCTTCTCCAGAACCGCCTGAATCTGTTGCTCAATTTTGATTAACCCACTATCGCTTGTTGGAATGATGCGATAGCCCTGAAACAGGGGCATAGCGGTGCTGGATGGGCTGTCGGCTCGATCGTTATCAAAATTCAAGTCAATGAACAGGTTGCCCGTCAAGAGATTGCCTATCCCCAGCTTGGCGTTAAGTCCTTCGGCTACCCACAGGGGCAACTGGGTATCCATCTCTTCAACAGAGGCTTTGGTATCGCCCATCCCGATGCGTCCCGGTTCGATACGAATCAGTACCGGAATAGATCTGTTCATCGCCTGGTATTTACTGTTGATTTCGCCGTAATTGACCGTTTTCACTGTGCCGATACGAATGCCGCGATACTCGACCGGTGCGCCGCTGCGCAAACCGCGTACCGAGTGGTTGAATAGCAGCACATAGTCCTGATAGTGGGCATAGGGCCGCTCTTTGGCCTCCTCGGCACTGGTGTAGAGCCGAAAAGAGCGGGTCTCCAGGACGGGTTCACCACGGACGATGTTGGCAGGCACGCCAAAGGCGATGCCGCCTGACAGGATGCTGGCCAGGGAACCCGAGGTGAGGCTTACCCCTTCGGTGTCTAGGGTTAGCTTTACACCGCTGATATCCCAGAACTTGGTGTTGGTGGTGACCAGATTGTTGTAGGGCTCGTTAATGAAGATACTGTAGTTGACCTGGCGGGTCTTTGGATCGAGTTTTACGCTCTCTATCCGTCCCACACTGAAGCCGTTATAGATGACCGGACTGCCCGCACTGGAGGAGCGGGCCGAATCATTGTAGAGATTGAGGCGCAGACCAGGGGTACCGGCAGGTGTCAATGGCGGGCTTTCCAAGCCGTTGAAGATCTGTTTGGTCCGCTGCCCGCTGGTGCCCGGGGCCAGTTCAATATAAATACCGGAGAGCAGCGTGCCTAAACCGGATATTCCCTGGACGTCGATGCGTGGCTTTACAACCCAGAAATAGGTGTCGTCCTGGATTAGATGCTCAGCCTCTTTTTTAAGCCGCACGGTGACCAGCACGCTGTCCAGTTTTTCGTTAAGCGCCACTTGTTCGACCAGTCCCACCTCCACATTGCGGGTTTTGACCTTGGTGTGAGTCGGCTCGATCCCTTCTGCGTTGACGAAGGAGATGGTGATCAGCGGGCCTTGCTGACTCCAGTTGTAGTAGACCATCCAGAGGCCGATCAGCAGAGCCACCAGAGGGAGTATCCATATGCTGGAGATGCGACGCCGTTGTGGAGCGATGTTGGGGTGCTCCAGCTCGGGGTGCTCCTGTTGGGGGTGCTTTGGGCCCGGCTCAGAAGACGGGTTATCACTGGGGGTGTTGGTTGCCATACTTGTCCCAAATCAGACGTGGATCAAAGCTCATGGCGGCCAGCATCGTGATGATTACTACGCCACCAAATGCGAGTGCGGCAGCGCCTGGTTGTACCGCCAACAGATTACCCAACTGCACCAGGGCGACCAGAATTGCCACTACAAAGACATCGATCATCGACCAGCGGCCCACCAATTCAGTCAGGCGGTACAAGCGGGTGCGTTCTCGCGGTCTGGCTTGATGGTGCCTCTGCACGGAGGAGCAGAGCCAGGCAAGGACAAAAAGTTTGGCCAGGGGGATGATAACGCTGGCGATAAAGATCACGATGGCAACAGGATAGGAGCCTTGCTCCCAGAGCAGCGCCACGCCTCCCAGAATGGTATTGCTGCTGCTGGAGCCGAGCTGATTAATCTGCAAAACCGGCAGGATGTTGGCGGGAATGTAGAGCAGGGCGCCGGTCAGCAGTAAGGCCCAAGTGTATTGGAGGCTATGGGGTATGCGTAGATGGAGAGGGCTATGGCAGCGTGGACAGTGGTGCAGATGGCTGGCGGAGAGCTTACCGCAGGTATGGCAGTTGGCGAGCCCTTGGGCGGCAGCGGAGTGAGGGTCGTATACGGGAGTCATTGGACCGTCCTCCACGGCTTGGCGCTGTCCAACCAGTGCCAAAGCTGTAATCGATCCAGGTAGGTGAGGGCGGCGGTCAACATAATGCTAAAAGCAACATAGGCCCAAAAAGAGGGCCCTAGAAGCAGGCTGGCCATCGTGGCGATTTTGATCAGGCTGACCAAGACACCAATCAGGAATACCTCGACCATACTCCAGGGCTGAATGGCGAGTAGCAGTTTGCTCACGACAATGCTGCCGGGGTTGCGCCTGCCCGCTTTTAACGGCAGTAATACATAGAGCAACCCCACCAACAGGAGCAGTGGCGCCAGGATGATAAATATGGCGACCATCAGTGACAGAACAGGATGCCCCTGCTGATAGAGTTCACTGACGCTCTGTAGCAGCGTTATGAGCTGTCCGCGGCCTTGTAAATTGAACGACAGAAACGGAAAGGCGCAGGCGTAGGCAAAAAAGAGGGTTGCTGAGAGTGAAAAGGCAATCAGCCGGTTCAGCGCTTGGTGTCCTGTCCGGGTAATGACGTAACCGCACCTCGGGCACAACAGTTTTGTACCAGGCTTAACCTCCGATAACTCCAACAGCAGGTCGCACTCGTGGCAGGCAATAATCTTGTCCATGACGGTGAAGGTCGTCGTTGGGTACTGCTATTGAGTATAACGAAGAACTGCGCAAAACCGCGGATTAGTGCGCCAGGGAAAGGGTGGCCCCGGGGGAAATCAGGCAGGTTTTGAGTTTTTTAGCGCTGGTTGGCTCTAAGGCCTGCTATCGGCACTGTTGAGCCAGTCCACAATCGGGTCCCACTGTACAACATCCTGAGCCACCATAGAGGGGGCCAGCTCGAACAGGCCCAGACCGCTCTCGGCGGCGCGGATGTAGTTCTGACTCTCACGGAGGTGGGTTAGAAAAGGGATGTCGAGATCGCCCAGAAACTCCGTCAATTGGCGATAGATCAGGGTGTTCTCGCGTACCCGGTTGGCGACAATGGCGATCTTGGTCTGGTGTTTTGAAACCTTGCCGCTGTGCAACAGCTCGTCGAGAAAACGGCGGCATGCACGCATATCGATGGGGGAGGGAAGCACAGGCAGAATCAATGTCTCCACCTGTTTCAGCATACTGTTGATCGCGGCGCCATGGGTGCCGGCCGGGGCATCCATGATCAGAAAGTCGGTGCCGCGTGCGGGCTTTACCGGCCCCTGGTGGGCGTTGATGCCTTCGATCTCAGGAATGCCGGTGTAGTCCTGGCGGGCGATCAGCCAGTCGAGAGAAGAGCCCTGGGGGTCAAAATCGGCTAGGGCGACTTTGGCGCCATCATCCGCAAACCAGGTGGCGATGTTGGTGGCCAGAGTGGTCTTGCCGCATCCGCCTTTGGCATTCATCAACATGATGGTACGCATTGCTCTTCTCCCTATCCCCTAGCGGGTTTTTATTAGCTATTCGTTTTATTTTTATGTGCAATTCTCTGTAATTAAAGGCCAAATTGCGAGTCTGATCAATCTATTCCGAGCTGTTCCCAGATCTCATCAACACGTGCTTTCACGCCGCTGTCCATGACAATGGGCCGCCCCCACTCACGATCGGTTTCACCAGGCCACTTGTTGGTGGCGTCGAAACCCATCTTCGAGCCGAGGCCGGATACCGGCGAGGCGAAGTCCAGATAGTCGATAGGGGTGTTGTCGACGATGGTGGTGTCGCGGCCGGGGTCCATACGGGTGGTCATGGCCCAGATGACGTCCTGCCAGTCGCGTACGTTGACGTCGTCATCGGTGACAATCACGAATTTTGTATACATAAACTGGCGCAGAAATGACCAAACTCCAAGCATGATACGCTTGGCGTGGCCCGGGTACTGTTTTTTCATGGAGACCACCGCCATGCGGTAGGAGCAGCCTTCCGGCGGCAGGTAGAAGTCGACAATCTCCGGGAACTGCTTCTGAAGTATCGGCACGAACACCTCATTCAGTGCAACACCGAGGATGGCCGGCTCATCGGGCGGGCGGCCGGTGTAGGTGCTGTGGTAGATGGGGCTGCGCCGGTGCGTGATGCGTTCGATGGTGAAGACCGGGAAGTTATCCACCTCATTGTAATAGCCGGTGTGATCGCCAAAGGGCCCCTCCGGGGCCATGTCATCCGGGTGGATAACACCCTCCAGCACAAATTCCGCCGATGCGGGCACCTGCAGATCGGCGTGGCTACATTTTGCCACCTCGGTGCGGCTACCGCGCAGCAGCCCGGCGAAAGCGTACTCAGAAAGTGTATCTGGCACCGGGGTTACGGCCCCTAAAATAGTAGCCGGGTCAGCACCCAGGGCGACTGCCACCGGAAAAGGCTCACCGGGGTGAGCGAGCTGCCAGTCGCGAAAATCGAGTGCGCCGCCGCGATGGGAGAGCCAACGCATGATGACGCGGTTTTTACCGATCACCTGCATACGGTAGATGCCCAGGTTCTGTCGCTGTTTCTCAGGACCGCGGGTGACCACCAGGCCCCAGGTGATCAGTGGGCCGGCGTCCTCCGGCCAGCAGGTCTGCACCGGGATATTGGCCAGATCCACAGCGTCGCCCTCGATCACCACTTCCTGGCAGGCGGGACGCTTGATCTCCTTTGGCGCCATATCCAGTACTTTGCGGAAGACGGGAATTTTCTCCCAGGCGTCCTTCATCCCCTTGGGTGGTTCCGGCTCTTTTAGTTGTGCCAGCAGGGTGCCGACCTCGCGTAGCTTGGCTGGGTCCTCTTCACCCATGCCGAGGGCCACCCGGCGAGGGGTGCCGAACAGGTTGCCGAGTACCGGAATATTGGAATCTTTAACCTTTTCAAACAGCAGGGCAGGACCACCGGCGCGCAGGGTGCGGTCGCAGATCTCGGTCATCTCCAGATAGGGGTCGACCTCGATACTGATCCGCTTCAGCTCGCCCATCTGCTCCAGTTGATCCATGAAGTCGCGTAGATCTCGGTATTGCATGCTGTTGTCCAATTTTTCTCATTCTCTCTGATTAGGAGCACTCTACCAGAGGGTGGCTAAATTGGTAGTCAGGCCCTAGCTACCGAACAGGCCGCTCTGGGCCAGCCCATCAAACATAAACTGCACGGCCAGTGCCGACAACAGCACCCCAAAGATGCGGCTGATAACGTGCATACCGGTTACCCCAAGCAGACGCTGCACCTGGGTGGCGAGCAGCAATAGCAGCAATGTGAGCAGAATCATCGCCAATAACGAGCCGATCACCACCGCTTCGGCCATGATATCTCCCTTGGTATTGGCCATCAGCAGGATTACCGCCCCCATGGTGCCGGGTCCGGCAATCAGTGGTGTGGCGAGAGGAAAGACCGAAATATCCTTTTTAGTCAGCGCCTCATTGGCCTCGTCATCGGTGGTGGAGCTGACCCCTGATGTGCGGGCGAAGACCATCTCGATGCCCATTAACAGCAGCAGAATGCCCCCGGCCACCTTAAGCGCGGCCAGGGAGATACCGAGGGTGCTGAGCAACCCCTCACCGGCCAGGGCAAAACCGACCAGGATCGCCGCGCTGATCAGC
>JAKSCN010000331.1 GCA_022360595.1 Chromatiales bacterium | reverse complement strand
GGAAGAGGTCGATCTGGAGCAGTTAGAGCTGCCGGCTGATCTGGAAAGTCTGTCGATCTAACCATGAACGCAACGCAACAACATCTGCCGGTGCTGTATCGAGAAGCGCTGGACGCCCTGGCCGTTTCTGCAAACGGTATCTATATAGATGGAACCTTCGGGCGCGGTGGGCACAGTGGGGCCATTATTGCCGCCCTGGGGCCAGAGGGGCGGTTGATTGCAATCGATAAGGATCCTGAAGCGGTTCGTTGTGCCGAGCAGGAATTTGGTGGTGATGACCGTTTTGCGATTGAACAGGGCTCTTTTGCCACCCTGAAACGGGTGGCTGAACGCCGCGATGTATGCGGTAAGGTGGATGGGATTCTGCTCGATTTGGGTGTCTCCTCACCTCAGTTGGATCAGGCTGAACGCGGGTTTAGCTTCCTCCAAGAGGGGCCTCTGGATATGCGCATGGATAACAGCACCGGTGTGAGTGCGGCGGAGTGGTTGGCGACAGCCGAGCAGGCGGAAATTGCGCATGTATTGAAAGAGTACGGTGAAGAGCGCTTCGCCAAGCGTATCGCGGGGGCCATTGTGGCCGCCAGGGCAGAGGCGCCGATAGTTACCACTACCCGGTTGGCCGAGATTGCATCAGCAGCCAACCCGTCTTGGGAGAAGGGTAAGCACCCGGCAACCCGGACGTTTCAGGCGATCAGGATTTTTATTAACCGTGAACTTGATGATCTGCGCGACTGTCTAGAGCAAGCGTTGGATGTATTGGCCGTTGGTGGTCGCTTGGCAGTGATCAGTTTCCACTCGCTGGAGGATCGCATCGTCAAGCGTTTCATGCGTGATCAGGAGCGTGGTCAGCGGCTGCCGGCAGGGCTACCCGTGACTCAGGACCAGGTCAACGCGCGGTTAAAGCGGCTTGGTAAGGCGATTCAACCGAGTGAGGAAGAGGTAAAAGGCAATCCACGGGCCCGCAGTGCGGTGCTGCGTGTGGCGGAGCGGTTGGCGTGAGCCGGGGCCGCTTTATCGTCATGGTGTTGCTGGGGTTGGCGGTGCTCGGCTCCGCTGTTGGAGTGGTGTATGCGAAATACGCCTCACGTAAACATTTTGTAGAGCTGCAGAGTCTTGAGAAACAGCGTGATGCCATCGAGGTGCAGTGGGGACGTCTGCAGTTGGAGCAGAGTACCTGGGGTACTCATGGGCGGATTGCGACCATCGCAAAAAAAGATCTGAAAATGCATATTCCGAAAGCGGAAGAGGTTTTGGTCATTAGGCCCTGATATGGCGGCGAAGAAGCGGCAAAAACGGGCGGAACAGGCCCTAAAGACAGAGCAGCGTACGATGCCAAAGTATCGGGTGCGCCGCTGGGTGCTGCTCACCTTGTTGAGCCTCTCTTCCGTGGTACTGGTTTATCGTGCTGTCGATCAGCAGATTTTTGAAACCGACTTTCTCCAGCGTGAAGGTCAACGTCGCCATTTGCGTGTTGTAGAGATGACCGCCAACCGTGGCATGATTACCGATCGCCATGGTGAACCATTAGCGATGAGTACGCCAGTCGACTCAATCTGGGCCAATCCACGTGTGCTCTCTCCTGACGCCAAGACTCTGATGCCACTAGCGAAAGCGCTGGGTAAGGATGTCGATGAGCTGCGTCGACTGCTGGCCAAGCGCAGTGATCGCTCCTTCGTCTATCTGCAGCGCCGGGTCAATCCCGATCTGGCCGAGAAAGTCGATGAGTTGGATATCAAAGGCGTGGAGCTGCAGCGTGAGTATCGGCGCTTCTATCCGGCTGGTGAGGTGTCTGCCCATGTGGTGGGTTTTACCGATGTGGATGACATTGGCCAGGAGGGGCTGGAGCTGGCCTATCAGGATTGGCTGCAGGGCACCAACGGTAAAAAGCGGGTGATCCGTGATGGCCGCGCCCGCGCAGTGAAAGATGTCGAGAATATCCAGAAGACCGAGCCGGGTAAGGCGTTGACCTTGAGCATTGACCGCCGGCTGCAGTTTCTTGCCTATCGCGAATTGAAGGCAGCGGTAAAGCACAACAAGGCGAAGTCCGGGTCGGCCGTGATTCTCGATGTGAGGACCAATGAGGTGTTGGCGATGGTCAATCAACCCGCCTACAACCCCAATGGCTCGAAACGTGGTAAGCCGGGGCGTTTTCGCAATCGCGCTGTCACTGATGTGTTTGAACCGGGCTCTACCATGAAGCCAATGACTATCTCTGCGGCGTTGGATTCCGGTCACTATCGTGCAGAGTCTGTGATTGATACAGCGCCTGGTTACTATCGGGTTGGGCGCAATCAGGTTAAAGACCACCGCAATTATGGTGCGCTCGATATCGCTGGCGTAATTCGCAAATCGAGCAATGTTGGGGTGAGTAAGATCGCCCTCTCGATGCCGAAAGAGGAGCTGTTCGACTTCTTCTCCAGGCTTGGCTTTGGTGAACCCACCAGTACCGGTTTTCCGGGTGAGTCTGGGGGGCAGCTCACTCCCCCGGGGCGTTGGGCAAAGATTGATCAGGCAACCCTCTCATTTGGCTATGGTCTGTCGGTCACACCGCTACAACTGGCGCGTGCCTACTCGGTGCTGGCGGCTGACGGTGTGCGCCGTCCGGTATCCCTGATCAAGCGTGAACAGGCACCTGAGGGTGATCGAGTGATGCGCGCCAGTACCGCTAAGACAGTGCGCAAAATGATGGAGGCGGTAGCTACCGCTGAGGGTACCGCGCCTAAGGCGGCGATCCCCGGTTATCGGGTGGCTGGCAAGACTGGTACGGCTAAGAAGAGTGTCTCTGGCGGTTATGCCGATGATCGCTATCGGTCGGTATTTGCGGGTATGGTTCCAGCCTCTGATCCACGTCTTGTGATGGTGGTGATGATCGATGATCCGAGTGCCGGTCAATATTACGGCGGGCAGGTTGCGGCGCCGGTTTTCTCGAAGGTTATGGGAGGGGCGCTAAGGCTACTCAATATCCCGCCGGATGATCTGCCCAACGGTGGTATCCGGCTGGCCGACCTAAAAACCAGCCTGACAACCAACCTGGGAGGCGCGCAATGATGGCTGCCTCCTTTCTCCATTCTGGCATCAGGCTTTCGGAACTACTGCGTGGGTGGATTGATCTGCCTGCGGCGGTGGATTGCGAAATTGCTGGATTGGCACTCGATAGCCGACAAGTAGCGGCTGGTTATCTGTTTCTTGCCTGTGCGGGTACGGCCCAGCACGGCATGGCTTATCTGCGGCAGGCGGTTGAGCAAGGGGCCAGTGCAGTGCTCTATGAGCCTGATGGCGATTGGGCGCTAGAGCAGGCGGATCAACTCCAGCAGCAGGCTGGTATACCGGTGATGCCGCTGTCGGGTCTGCGCTATATGGCAAGTGCTATTGCCGGTCGTTTCTATGGTGAGCCTGGCGAGACCCTGTCGCTAATCGGTTTTACCGGCACCAACGGTAAGACCAGTTGCACCCAGTTTTTGGCCCAGGCCCTGGAGCCCGATACCCGCTGTGGCGTGGTGGGCACTCTGGGTAGCGGTTTCCTCAATGCGCTGAAAGAAACAGCGCACACCACGCCTGATCCGGTGCAGGTGCAGGCCCAGCTTGCTGAGATGCGCGATGCCGGTGCTCAGGTGGTGGCGATGGAGGTCTCCTCCCACGCTCTGGATCAGGGGCGTGTTGAAGCGTTGGCTTTTGATGTGGCGGTGCTCACCAACCTGAGCCGCGACCATCTCGACTATCACCAGACGATGGAAGAGTACGCCGCCGCCAAGCAGCGACTGTTTACTCACTCGAATCCAGGTTGTGCGGTGCTGAATTTGGATGATGCCTTTGGCCAGCGGTTGCAAAAAATGCTGGAAGGCAAGTTGCCGTTGATCAGCTACAGCCTGAATGATCTATCCAATTCCGGCCTGGACAAGTGGCTGGGGTTGACAGGACTGCAGACCGACAGTGCCGGTATGCTTTTGCAGATCAGCAGTAGTTGGGGAACAGGTGAGCTGCGTACCCCGTTGCTCGGTCGTTTTAACGCCAGCAACCTGTTGGCTGTCCTTGCTGTGTTACTGCAACGTGGTCTCACTTTTACTGATGCTTTGCAGCGTTTGGCTCGGGTCAAGACGGTGCCTGGTCGCATGGAGCGCTTTGGTAAGCCAGGACAGCCTCTGGTAGTGGTCGATTATGCGCATACTCCGGATGCCCTGGAGCAGGCTTTGAAAGCGCTGCGGGCCCATACCGCTGGGCGGCTGATCTGCCTGTTTGGCTGTGGCGGCGACCGCGATAAGGGTAAGCGTCGGGAGATGGGGCGCATTGCTGAAGCTTGTGCCGATCTGGTTTTTGTAACGGACGATAATCCACGCAGCGAGCCTAGC
Organism: Chromatiales bacterium; assembly: GCA_022360595.1. Taxonomy (GTDB): domain Bacteria; phylum Pseudomonadota; class Gammaproteobacteria; order Chromatiales; family Chromatiaceae; genus BM503. The sequence goes on along the minus strand of JAKSCN010000331.1, from coordinate 693 downwards.
GAGGTGATTATTGCCGATATTCTCACCGGTGTGCAGCAGCCTGGGGCTGTGCAGGTTATTTCTCAGCGGGATGAGGCGATCAGCGCGGCGATTCAGGTAGCCACTACTGATGATGTGGTGTTGGTCGCCGGTAAGGGGCATGAGGATTACCAGTTGATTGGTGATCTGAAAATGCCTTTTAGTGATCGCGAGAAGGTTGCTCAAGTGTTGGTGGAGGTGCAGTCATGATTCGCTTCGCCTTGAGTGATATCTGTGATCGCCTTAACGGCAAGCAGTTGAGGGCTGATGCCCAGTTCTCCTCCGTTTCAACGGATTCGCGCCGTATCGAATCGGGCGATCTGTTCATCGCTCTGCAAGGCCCGCGCTTTGATGGCCATGATTATCTGACCCAGGTGGCTGAGCAGGGGGCGGTTGCGGCTCTGGTGAGCCGTGCCGTCGACGTGGATCTGCCGCAATTGCTGGTGGTGGATACCCGAATCGGTCTGGGGCAGTTGGCTTCCCTTTGGCGTGAGCGTAGCGCGGCGCCACTGGTCGCCATTACCGGCAGCAACGGTAAAACCAGCGTTAAAGAGATGGTTGCTGCGCTGTTGTCCGGTAAAGGTAGCGTGCTCTCTACCCGAGGCAATCTGAATAATGATATCGGGTTGCCACTCACGTTGTTGGAGTTGCAGGCGCACGACTATGCGGTTGTCG
>JAKSCN010000648.1 GCA_022360595.1 Chromatiales bacterium | reverse complement strand
TCATTCACCGGACTCTACGCCTCAATATTCCGTGGCACCGGGCTCGATTTCCAGGAGGTGCGCGACTACCGCGAAGGGGACGATATCCGCAACATGGAGTGGAAGGTCACCGCCCGCACCAATGTACCTCATCTGAAAATCTTCCAGGAAGAGCGTGAACGCAGTGTCGTACTCTGTGTCGACCAAGGTCCACACATGACCTTCGGCACCCGAGGCACCTTCAAATCGATTCAGGCGGCACGGGCAGCAGCACTGCTCGGCTGGGCAGCCAACAGTCTACATGATCGGGTTGGCGGCCTGCTGTTTGGCAATGCCGACAGTGGCCCTCGCCATTTCCGCCCAACTAAAGATCGCCGCGCGCTCTGGCGGATTTTGAAAGCGCTTACCCAAAATGCCACTGAGCCCTGCAGCAATCAGGACCCACTGTTAGAGGCGCTACAACGCGCTGACAAAGGCACAGACACCGGCAGCCTGATCTTTATCATCGCTGATCTCAACCGGGAATCCACCGAGATGCAGACCGCCTTGGGCCGTCTCCGCCAACGCCACACACCGGTACTCATCGCCATTGATGATCCCGCCGACAAAACACTACCGGACATTGGCCGAGTACTCTTTACTGACGCCAGCGGCAACCTGGTCGAAGTGGACACCAGCGACGCTATCGGCGCAGAACAGTATCACCAGGAGTGGCACAACAGGCGCAACAATCTACTCAACCTCTGCAACCGCCTGGGCATCCCCTTTATTCCAATCGGCACCGATGGAGACGTTCATGCCAGCCTGATGAGCGGCATGCATCAAAGCGCCCGTCAGAGGGTATTGCGGTGATGGCTGATCAACCAACAAGCACACTATCCGTCATGACGCTACGAGATATTCAGGGCATTGACCCCGTCTCCTGGTGGCCTCTGGCACCCGGTTGGTGGTTATTGCTAGCAGCAATCACCCTGCTGCTTGCCAGTATCATCTATCTCAGCTTGCGGCTGATTCGCTACCCTCCCGGCAGTTGGAAAAGCGAGGCAAGAGAGGCATTGGTCAGATTGCGCCGTCATGCCAAAGCAATGCCTGATAAACAGGTTGCCGCCGAGCTGTCAGACATTCTGCGCCGTAGCGCCATCACTCACGCCGGACGTTCAACCGCTGCTGGCCTACGCGATGACGCATGGCTATCATGGCTCAGCCATATCGATCCCAACCAGTTTGACTGGCAGCAGCAAGGTCGCATTCTGCTCACCCTACCCTACGCCCCCGATACCGGCGAAGACCATCACCAGCAGCTCACACGCTTGATCAACGCCGCACTGCGCCTGATCGCTCATTGCTACAATCCCCCCCTGGAGGCTGACCGTGTTTAGCTTCCAATGGCCCTGGTTTGCACTGCTACTGCTGATGCCCATCGGGGTAGCCCTGTTCTGGCCGAGACGCATCAGCAGAACCGACACGCAACACCATCCGGCACTTGGCACAACTCTGCTCCACCCCTCACTACGACGACTCCAAGCCAGTTTTAACAGTCAACCGCCCAGCGAACGTCGTGGTAACACATTGCATCTGCTGCTACTCACCCTGCTCTGGTCAGCGTTAACGCTCGCACTGATGCGTCCCCAGTGGTTAGAACCCCATAGCGAGCTGAAGGCAACCGGTTACGACCTGATGCTCGCGATAGACACATCACGCTCCATGACCGCTCTGGACTTCAGTAAAAACAACCAGCCGCTAAGCCGCATGGCTGTGGTCAAAGGGGTAATGGGACGCTTCATCGAGCAACGCCAGGGAGACCGCATTGGACTACTGATTTTTGGCAATCTCGCTTTTACCCTATCCCCCCTCACCTTGGATGTGGGCGCGGTCCAACAACTCCTGCAGGAGATAAGTCCAGGTATGGCCGGGAATGCCACGGCTATTGGCGATGCCATTGGACTTGGCGTGAAAAAACTGCGCACTCGCCCCGCCGGTTCCCGAGTACTCATTCTGGTTACCGATGGAGAAAACACCGCTGGTCTGATACCTCCCCTCGCAGCCGCCCGCATGGCCGCCCACGCAGGTATTCGCAGCTATGCCATCGGCGTTGGCAGCAACCAGAAGGAGGTGTAGATTCGCAGCGATGACGGCAGGTATCAGCTCGAAACCGACATCGGCCTCGATGAAGAGACTCTGCAAGTGATCACTGAGCAGACCGGCGGCGCCTATTTTCGTGCCACCAATACCCAGGCGCTAGAAAAAATATACCGCCGGATCGACGCATTGGAGAAGACAGAGGTAGAACAGCGCACCGTGCTGATTCCCCGGCCACTTTATCGCTGGCCCCTGGTGGTGGCTCTCCTCAGTCTGCTGCTGTTGGGCCTCCTCCCGCAGCATCGGATACCCTCTTCCGGAGGTAGCCATGGTTGACTGGCACTTCCACTTTGCTGCCCCCCACTGGCTATGGGCACTACTGTTAATACCGGTTATCGCCATCTGGGTGCGGCGCAATCGCCCCAGGAATAGAGACAACCGCCTGGAGGCGTATGCCGACCCACATCTACTGCCTTATCTCACAGGTCAACATGAGCAGACACCACAAAGCAACAACCATCTCCTTCGCTGGAGCCTGCTCTGGTTGCTGCTCTGCCTGGCACTGGCTGGGCCACGTTGGGATGCCCGCCAGATCAACCTATTCAC
>JAKSCN010000508.1 GCA_022360595.1 Chromatiales bacterium | reverse complement strand
GAGCTGGTGATATTGGCGCCGGGTGCAAAGATATCCGTTTGGCTGTTGCTGTTACTGAAGCAGGTCGGCTTATCTTGAATAGCAGACTCCGAACATGACCCGTAATAGGTCCAACCACTACTGTCATACACGGCACCTACCGCCAAAGAGTCCTGAATACAAGCCGGGGCTCCCATTGAAGTGCTGGATCCATTGTTACCAGCAGACACTAAAACCACCGTACCATTGGCACGTAGATTGGCAACTGCCTGGGCCAGCGTCTCAGTCCAAGCCTCATCATTGTCACAAGCCCCGGTAAAGAGTGTGAATGTACCCAAGCTCATATTCACAGAATCCACTTCCGGATGATTTGCCGCCACCCAGTCCATCGCTAAGGCAATATCGTAAGCAGAGTAGAAGCCGCCCGTTCCCAATACCTTAACTGCAACAATTTCACTGGCCGGCGCAACACCGTCTGTTTTAGCAGCAACAATACCGGTAACATTGGTGCCATGTCCGTCATCATCTTCAGCGCTCCCTGGGCCAGTCTGCTCTCTGGTGCCATTAGGGCAACATCCTGCTCCTCCAGTGTGACGACAGTAACAGTACTCATCGACAATGCGAGCAGAAAAATCGGGATGATCGGTATCAATACCACTATCAAGCACCGCTATTCGCCGGCCAGTGCCGGTATAACCAATATTGTGCAAGGCATCAGCACCGATCAGTGGAAGCGATTGTCCCATGTGCGCAATGCCTCCTTCATCAGAACCGATACGCAATACATCCGGCGAAGCATTCAGGATTTCCAAAGCCTCTGCATTAACCTCCAAAGCCATGGCGGTTAAACCATCACTGGTTTTATCCAGCTTAAAACTCCCTTTTGGTAAACCGCTCAGGATAGCCGCACGCTTATCGGCAATGCGCATCTGCCCACTGCGCAACATACGCCGTGGCGCGGCAGCCGCCTCATGCAGATTATCCACCGCAAAGCTGGCCACCACCCTGATTCTCTCTTCCTGCTGCAGACGCTCATACAGCACTTCGTCAACTTCTGCAGCCTGACCTGCGGTGGCAAACAATGAGGCGGCTACCGCCGCCAAAAAAGGGAGACACTCAACTAACGTTCTGTTCATAACTACTCGCACTGGAACCAAACCACTTTATGCTGTCTATATCTGCAGATGTGATAAATATCTTGAATGGGCCAAATAAACAAAGCCGCATAGTTTACAGGTCAAGAAACAGGTCTCACAATCCGCTAAAGAGATTGCACTTCCCTTTAATCGATTACCCCACCTTCGATGGAGCAGTAATGAGTACAGCGCTGGACCGGATCACGAAGCAGGCCGGAGAGATCATTCTGGGTAAACAACCCATCATCAAACTGGCCCTGGCCTGTCTACTGGCAAAAGGTCATCTGCTGATTGAGGATCTACCCGGCGTTGGCAAAACCACCTTGGCCCATCTGCTGGCCAAGTTGCTGGGTTTGGAGTATCAACGCATCCAGTTCACCAGCGATCTGCTGCCCGCCGACATTATTGGTGTATCGGTGTTCGAGCGTAACTCAGGTGAATTCCGCTTCCACCCCGGCCCGATCTTCTCGCAACTGCTATTGGCAGATGAGATCAACCGCGCCACCCCCAAGGCCCAAAGTGCGTTATTGGAGGCGATGGAAGAGCATCAGGTCACCGCCGAGAGCGAGACCCGTAAACTGCCCGCCCCCTTCTTCGTGATCGCCACCCAGAATCCCGCTCATCAGATCGGTACCTTTCCACTGCCGGAGTCCCAGCTCGACCGCTTTCTGATGCGCATCAGTCTGGGTTACCCCGATGCCCGCTCGGAGCGAGCACTGCTGGCGGGCGAAAATCCCCGAGACATGCTGGAGTCAGTTGAGCCCTGCCTAAATCCAAAGCAGCTACAGGAGCTACAGCAGCAGGTAGGGCAGGTGCATGTTTCCGCAGCCCTGTTGGACTACTGCCAGAGTCTACTCAGCTTCAGCCGCACCAATCCACGTTTCCACCACGGCCTGTCGCCTCGTGCCGGTCTTGCCCTGTTGCGCGCCGCCAAGGCGTGGGCACTGTTGGAGGGACGCT
>JAKSCN010000013.1 GCA_022360595.1 Chromatiales bacterium | reverse complement strand
CGAACCCTTTGGCGTACTGCTGGGCAACTATCAAGTCACTCACTTGAGCCGTATCTCCGGTCAGGACGATATTCAAATACTGTCGGGTATGTCGGCGATTGCCGCTGCCAGCTTTGCCCCGTTCATTGTGAACGCACACCCCTCGTTGCTGGAGCTGGACAGCTTTGCCGAGCTGCATGGCAGTGTCAATCTCACCACCACCTTTCAACAGAAGAGCTACATCAAGTGGAAGGCGTTTCGCAAAACCGAGGACGCCCGGTTTGTTGGTATCACCCTGCCTCGGTTGCTGATCCGCGAACCCTACGCCAAAACCGCCACGCGGGTGGATAAGTTTGTCTACTCCGATCGAACCAAATCGGGGGATAAGGGCGACTACTTATGGATCGGCTCCTCATTTGCGTTTGGTTCAGTACTGGCGCGCTGTTTTAGCAGCACCGGCTGGCTGGCTGAGATCACCGGTGTACGCAGCTATTCAGGGGGCACAGTGGATGACCTGCCCACGCCCATCTCCGAAGTGGACCGGCAGGGCAAGATGCCTGCTGAAGTGCTGATTACCGACGATCTGGAGCGGGAGCTGTCAGACCACGGCTTTATTCCGCTGTCGTACACGACAAACAGTGATATCGGTGTTTTCTACAGCGCCTCATCCGTGCAGAGCCCCCAAAGCTATGCCGAAAAGATTGCCCAGATAAACTCCAAATACTCATCCATGCTGCAGTATGTCTTTTGCACATCACGTTTTTCCCACTACCTGAAAGTGATTGTCAGAGACAAGGTGGGCGCTTTTGCCAGCGCGGAGGATTGTCGTCACTATCTGCAGAACTGGATACTCAACTACGTTATGTCCACCGACGAGGCGAGCGAAAAGCTCCTCTCCCAATACCCACTGCGGGACGCCAAGATATCGGTATATGAACAGACCGGCTCGGCAGGCGCCTACTTCTGTATAGCGCATATCAAACCCCACTTTCAACTGGAAGCAATCGAAACATCAATACACTTTGTCGCTGAAGTCGTTCCGGCCAGAGTGACAGGATAATTTTATGGATATGAAGCAGATTACCGACCATTACCAATCCGGCCAGCTCTCCCAAGCGTTGGAGAGTGCCCAAGCCTATGTCAGAAAAGCCCCGGCCGATGAAAACGGTAGATGGTTGCTGTTTCAGCTCTACTGTCTCTGCGCCGAATACACCAAGGCCGAGAAGCAGCTCGATTTTCTGACTCACTCCAAAAAGGATGATCCACTGGCTGCCGCCTCTCTTATGCTGTTGGCCAATATTTTAAAAGGCGAAACAACGCGCCGGGAGTTTTTTACCGGCGCAGTGGAAGCGCCACATATGATGGATGAAGATGAAGCGCTGCTGTTGCCAAGCCTGAACGCCTGTAAGGCCATTATCAATGCCCAAGCGAATGGCGAAAGTTACGATTACACCCTTCGCCCGCTACGTCATGCCCGCTGTCAAACCATGGGTAACACTCTCGAAGGCGAGTTTGTCGAAGCGGATGATCCAACCGCTCATGGTCTGGAAGTACTGACCCATGATGGCAAGTACTACTGGATGGCCTGGGAAAAGATCGACAGCATAGCGTTCACTAGCTACGAGAAGCCTTTCGACCTGCTGATGAGGCAAGCCATTATTACCCGCAAAACCGATCAATCGGAAGAGCCTTTGGTGATCAATGCGTTTGTGCCCGCCATATACCCCTGGACGCCCGACACAGACCTCAAAGCCCGAATGGGGAAGAGCACTGACTGGCTATCCGCGGACAATGACGCCTATGTCTACGGGGTAGGGCAGAAGTGCTTTTTGATCGGCGATGACTTGGTGCCCATTTTGCAAATTGAAAGTCTTGACTTCGTTGGTACGGAAGGAGCTGAGGCGACAGCATGAAGCCGTACCGACAACAGATCAGCGTACAGCCACCGTTTCTGGATCTGATCCTGGATGACGAACCCGAACTATCCAAGGAGTCGTTCAGGAATGTGGCGCAACAGTACCGCACCTATAAGTTGGGTGTGATTCGCGATCTGGAGCAAATGCTGAACAGTAAGTGCAACTTGTCGTATAACGGCGAAGCGCTCAAGGGTGACATCATGTTCACCTATGGGGTGGATGACTTTACCCACATCAACATCTCCGCCTTGAGTGGCCGTGACAAGCTGCGCCAGAAAATCATCGACGCGATTCGCGAGAATGAGCCGCGTCTGCAGGATATCAATGTCGTTATTCATGACAATATCGATGACGGCAATCGACTCAACTTCAGAATTGAGGCCAAGCTCTGTATCTATGCCGATAGTGATCCCTTTGTACTGAATGCCTCATTCGAACCGGCCAGAACAACCTTCAACTTCCAATCGTCGGCGCGATGAAAAGAACGGTACTTGATTACTACCAAAGGGAGTTGAACTACCTCAAACGGCGGGGAGACGCCTTTGCGGACAGCTATCCGAAAATTGCGGCAAGGCTGCAGTTGAATGATGAGGTGTCCCGCGACCCCCATGTAGAACGCCTTATCCAGGGGGTGGCGTTTCTCAATGCCAAAATTCGCAAGAATATCGAGGATGACTTCCCGCAGCTATGTCAGTCGCTGCTGGATGTGATCTACCCCCACTACTTGCGCCCGCTGCCCAGCTACTCCATTGTCAGTTTTGTCCCCGAAGATGATATGACTGACCCGACACTGATTCCGGCCAACACCACGCTGGAGTCCGGCAGTGTCGACGAGTACTCCTGCCGGTTTAGAACCGCCTACGATACCAATGTGGTTCCCCTACAGGTGGCCGAGGCGACTCTGCGCACCTATCCGGCCGTGGCCCCCAAGACAGCCGATACGGGAGAGATCAGTGCTGTTCTCAAGATTGTTCTTGAGCCCGCCAATACGGATGTGGAAATAGAGGAGCTGGAACTCGATAAAATCCGTTTCTATATCAAAGGCAGCCGCTACTACAGCCATTCACTCTATGAGTTGATGCACAATCACCTAATACGGGTTGCGGTGGCGAAGCGCTATGACGACCCGGATGTTGTCTTTATCGACAACAAGAAGGCGGTCTCCCCGGTTGGCTTCGATAAGGACGAAGGCTTGCTGCCTTACCCGCAACAATCCTTTATCGGCTACCGCCTATTGACGGAGTTCTTCGCGTATCCCGAGAAGTTTCTGTTCTTCGATCTCTCTGCGCCGCTGAGCAAAGTGGCCGAAGAGTCCGACAAAGTGGAGCTCTATTTCTACTTCGATAAAAACCTGCCGGATATCGAAGCCACCGTCGATGCGTCAAACTTTGTGTTGAACGCCACGCCCATCATTAACCTGTTTGAGCAGATATCGGAACCGGTCAAACTGGACAATCTGCACTACGAATACCCGATGCTGCCGGATGTCCGCCACCCTGAAAAGGTTGAAGTGTACACCGTCAACGACGTGGCCATCTCAGACGGGCAGGATAACGTAGTCGATGTACGGCCGTTCTTCGGTGTGTCGCACACCTACCTGACCGATGGCGATAGAGCCACATACTGGCATGCACGCCGGGAAGAGCATGAGATTGGTGAGCGCCGGGCAGAAACCAACATCTCACTGATCAACCTGGATATGACGCCCAGAATTCAATCCGACTGGGTAATGGTCACACGAGTGACCTGCTTCAATAGCAATCTGCCACGGCGTCTATCACAACTCTCCGCTGAACCGGAGCTGACCCTCACCGAGGGAGCGGCAGTGGTGAAAAAGGTTGAACTGAAAATGCCTTTTTCAGAGGTGAGCAGACCGCGTCTGGACGACAATGTCTACTGGAAGCTTTTATCGCACCTCAACCTGAACTACCTCTCTCTCTCTGATAAAGAGGAGGGGACCGAAGCGCTGCGGGAGATACTCAACCTATACAACTATCGGGGAACCAGCGAGAACAATAATTTGATCGAAGCGGTCACCATTCGCAAAGTGGTGCCGACGACTGCCAGAGTGGTCGGCGACAATGGTGTCCCGTACTTCTGCCGCGGCAATAAAATCATTATCAGTCTGGACCCGGATAACTTCGCCGGCAGCAGCCCCTATCTGTTCGCCTGTGTATTGGAACGCTTCCTGGCCCTCTACACCAACATCAACTCCTTTGTGCAGTTGGAAGTACAGCTTGGCGATAGTGATCAGGTGCTGAAGCGCTGGACACCAAGGGCAGGTGAACAATGCCTGATCTGAATCTGGTACTGCGGCATAAGCCGACCGACTACAACTTTTTCCAACTGCTGCGCCTGCTGGAACTGGCGGCCAATGCCGGGGGCACCGACGCCTCCAGCCCGGTCGGTTACGATGAGCCGATCGCCAAAGAGTTTGTCGAATTCACCGTAGCGCCCACGCTGTCGTTTCCGGCCTCCTCTATCGACAAAGCGGAGACCATCGGCGAGAAGCGCGACGAGCGCACCAAACTGCAGGCGACCTGTTTCGGCCTGACCGGCACAACCGGTGTGCTACCGGCCTTCTATACCGAGATGTTGGGGCAGCGGGTTCGGCACAAGGACACCGCCTTCCGGGATCTGCTGGACGGCTTCAATGCGCGCTCAATCGCCTTTCTATACAGAGCCTGGCAGAAGAGCAGCATCCCGATCTCCTTTGAACGCCGGTTGAGTTTAAAGCCCACCGACGAACGGGACCATGCCAGTGAAGCGATCAGCGCCTACACCGGTATTGGCGGACCGGTACAACCCCAAACCAAAGCGAAGGATCTCGAATCGGTAGCGCTCTATTTCTCCGGCTACTACAGCAAGCGGCCACGCAATGCCGATGCGCTAGAGCAGATCGTGACGGCCGTGCTGGGTGTAAAAGTCAAAGTGATGCAATTTTTCGGGCGCTGGTTCGAACTCGATAGTGACCAGCGCAACAGCCTGGGCGAGGCGAACGCGACCCTGGGGGCAGACCTGGTGATCGGCAACGCCGTCTTTGAAGGGAACAACAGTTTTCGGATCAGAACCGAGCCGGTCAACTACGCCGACTTTCAGCGGCTGTTGCCGGACCAACCGCTCTTCAACTATCTGAAAAATGTCGTGCTGCTCTATGTCGGCAGCGAATACGTGGTTGATCTGCAGGTCGTGCTAAAAAAAGAGGAAGTGCCGCAATTTCAACTGATGTCGGCGCAGGACGGTAGCGATGGGGCCGGGCTAGGCATTGGACTCTGGGCCATCTCATCGACACCGGCACAGGATGTTGATGAAGCAGTCTTTACATTAAACGGTTAACGGGCAAACGCAATGAATCAATTGGGACGGTATCAACTGGGAGAGGTGATCGGCGAAGGGGCGATGTCCCGCGTCTATCGCGCGTATGACCCAAAATTGCAACGCACTTTAGCGATCAAGGTATTAAAGCCTGAGTTTGCCAGCGATAAAGAGCGCCTCAGACTTTTTCTGAGTGAAGTTCACATATCGGGAAAACTCAATCACTCCAATATCGTCTCTGTCTTTGACGTAGGCGAGGTCGACAATGTGCCATTCATTGTCATGGAGTATGTCGATTGCCAAAGCCTTGATGAGTGGATGAAAGAGCAAGACAAACTCGATATGGATCAAATCGTCGATATCGTCCTGCAAGTCGCCTACGCTCTTGAGTATGCCCACAGCAAAGGCATTATTCACCGTGATATCAAACCCAGTAACATTCTGATTGAACCCAGTGGCAAGATCCACCTGACCGACTTCGGTGTCGCCTATCTGCAGGAGCATGGTGAAGACTCACCCCATCAGGCTATTGTCGGTACACCCTTCTACATGGCGCCGGAGCAGTTGGCCGGTGAAATACCCGATGCCAGAAGCGATCTATACTCCTGCGGCGTGCTCTTCTACCAGTTGGTCTTTTCGGTACTGCCTTACGAGGCGTCCAGCGTTCGAGAACTGATGGAGCTGATTCAGAAATCCGATATCGACCTCAGTACCGCGCACTGCTCTCACGCCATTAAAAAGGTGATCCGTCGGTTGCTGCACAAGAAGCCCAGCTTCAGATACCCGAATGCCACGGAGCTGATAAAACAGTTGAAGGGACTGCAGACAGAACTCTCCACGGTCGATTCCCGTCTGTCGGAAAAGGTCGCCTCCTCGTGGCGCTATACCGCGATTATTGCAACAGCGGTCAGCGTGCTATTGCTGACCTTCCTGATCTTCTCGCTCAATGATCTCTCCAACAGCCTATCGGGTGTGTTGAGCAGCTACGGCAAGATGCTGGTGCATCAAACCAAAGAGCAGGTTGATGAAGCCCTGCTGCTGGATGACAACCTGGCGCTTACGGTCATTGTTGAAAATGTATCGGGTGAAGAGGATGTCGAGTATCTGCACGTCACCGATAGCAACGGCGTCATCCGGGCATCGAGTCAAAAAGATCAAGTGGGCGAGGAGTATCGCCCGGTATTGAACCTGCAACGCATCGAACACACGGCAGACTTCGATATCTTCCTCCTGCAAAAGGACAACGCAAAAGGCGAACCTATCTACCACATGACCTCGTCGATACTCTTCAATGACAAAGAGATCGGTAAAGTCATTGTTGGTCTCTCCGCCGGTGCGATCACTCAGGTGTGGAGCAGAGCCGCCTGGGCGCTATCGATTTTTATCTTTGTCACCTGTCTGGTCATCACGCTGGTCATCTATTTTCTTTCGCGCTTTTTCACCAAACAGTTCAGCCAACTGGGTGACGCCTTGAAAGGGTTATACGTAGGCAACTACTACATACGACTGCACGT
>JAKSCN010000043.1 GCA_022360595.1 Chromatiales bacterium | reverse complement strand
TATGTCCAGATCACCGTTGATAGCAATCACACCTATTGGGGTGACCTCAATATCGAGCTGATATCGCCATCCGGCACCCGAAGCACGCTATCTGAACTCCATAGCTCAAGCGGCGCACAATTAAATGGTGGATGGACATTTGGCAGTGCTAGGTATCTGGATGAACACAGCGAAGGAGAGTGGCAGCTCCGCATAGTCGATGGCGCCGCACTGGATATCGGTCAATTGACATCATGGCAATTGAAAGTTTACGGACACCATGCTAACTCGCCACCCATTGCCTCCGTGCCTACAATAAGCTGGCCTGCGTTAGTTCTACTGTCTGCATCTGTTCTTATGGCAGGTTTGGGGAGGCGCCATCTGTGGGGCTGAGAGATCAATCCACAACAGTAGAGTCGATCTTTAATATTTATAGCCCTCAATAATCGTCCTGATTTTTCTCCAGTCTTTTAGCGCCTGGGTATATTTTGACAACAACATTTTGAATAGGGCTACCTGCTGGTCTATATCCCCGGCATATGACAAGTCAGTTAAAAACTCATGCTCAATGTGTGTAAGGTATTTTAAGTTGGCGTTGATATTATTTTTGATATCTGATTTCCAGTATTCTGGCGCATCAGGAAATCCCTTAAGGTTTTCATTCGCCTCCTTAACAACGGATGCCACCAGGTTGCTCATCTCATCCCGCACTATCTTCAGCAGTGCAGCATTATCCAACGACGCCAGATTTTGAAACAGCGCAACCAGGGCATCATACCGAACATCGACCAACCTGCTACCCCAATCCGCTTTACGTTTCGAAATATAGATACCTAGAAAGTATAAAAACCCCATCTGTTCCGGCTTACAAATACCCTCTGCATCCCACTCTCTTTTCTCCAAGGGCAAGTGGGGCACAAAAAATGGCAAGTCTAAAAGTACCGCTGATGGGTAAAGAAATTGGATCATCCGACCAAATAGAAAATCCTCATTTCTAAACATCGGAAAATACGGAGGCAGCAGATAACTATTACCGACTCCAGTAACGGTCGAAATAAGTGAAAAGTCCGTTCTGAATGTATGCTGACTTTGTGCAGTTATCAGATAGCGAGAGGTCTTGGCACGTGAATAAGCGACCTCAGACTCTACAACCTGGAGCCGCTCATCACCTTTAAGGTCTAGGAGCCATCTATTGCTGGCTATACCAGGGTCACCAAAATTTCCAGACGTTGTTAACAACACCGGTGAATCAGCATTAATATTGGTTAACGCAGAGAAAGACTGACCAGTAATAGACTCATCTGAAAGCGAAGACTCTCCTATTATATCAACAGCCTTTTTTAACGTGCCGCCAAGAAATCTGGCATGGCCAGACAACACACCCTGATTATCGGGAGCAACATACTCTTCCCAAGCAGTATTTTCACTGATGAATATCTTATCGGGCTGTTGTACACCTACTTTTATCTTTGCTGAGTCAGACTGCCTTGAGCAATACCGCAGCAAAACATCATCATCTACCTTGATAAAATCCTTGTTACCTGAGAGCAATAACGCTCTGTTCCAGGCGGCACCATAGGTACCAACACCCTCATCACCTGTACCTTGGGTAAGAAAATCAAGTGCATCTTCTAACGCTGGCTCTTGCTCTAATATAAATTGAGTAATGTCTCTTAATTCATCACAT
>JAKSCN010000339.1 GCA_022360595.1 Chromatiales bacterium | reverse complement strand
TCAGATCAGGCTCTTCTCTTCCGGCTTGGTCATTCAAGTCTGGAAAATCCGACATACTGTAATCCTCCGGTAGTTCGCCTATGGGCATGAGGCTGATACCGAGCTCTACGCGGCAGGAGGTGTCCAGTTCGTGAATAGTGGTGATGTCATTGGGTGAAGCATCAAAACCCAATGCAGCCGGATTGAAAACAAGATGGTTGGCGCCGTAATTTCTATGGACGATCGCCCGTCGCAGCAGTTCTCTATTACCTTGAGCCATTGCCATTAGGGGTAATAGTGAGAAAACGATATTTTCCCGCTTGCTGATTGATGTCATTTCAAGAAACATTTTGATCTGGCGAATCCGGACCAGGTCAGTGGGGCGAGGCGCACCTATTGCTGGATGCAGAACCAACTGAGCGTCCATAGTGATGGCAGCTTTTATCACACGGTCGAATCCATTTGCATTTCTGTCTATTCCGGGGTCGATAGCCATGGTGTAGGTCCGCTTGGAGAGCGCCAATTCAGATTTGAGTTGTTGTGGTGTCTTGCGCAGGTCCGGGAATGCGAAGTGGACTGGAAGGCTAATGCCTTCGAGAGTACCCCCGACATAAGTTATGCTGTGTTTAATCACAGCACCATTGTCGATCAGGTAACTTCTTCCCGGGCTATTGCCAAGTGTCTTCGATTCAAGTTGAAGGTCTGGCTGCCATATGTCCCCAACAGTGAGTATGGCCAGCATTGCACCTTCATCGTCGCGTAGAACAATCCGTTGACCCTGTACCAGATCCTTCGTTATGGATTGCTCCAGATCGAGTACTACGGGAACCGGCCACAGTGTTCCGTCATACAATCTTTCCTGCCTCAATACTGAATCGTAGTCGGCCTTGTTCATGAATCCCCGCAAGGGGTGGTAGGCCCCACTGAGTAATAGCTCCAACTCGCATATCTGTCGGTCTTCCAGGCTAACAGATACAAGTGACATCGCTTCATGCTTGAGCTCATGTACCCGGTAGGGACCGACGATAAGGCTCATGGGAGTGGGTTTTTCATTGTCTGTTGAGCGTGTCATATACTGTTTCTCCTACGGCCACCAATACGGCCACCAATTTGGTTTCTGGTATTGCTTAGCTGAAACCAGTCCTGTGAGTCTTCGCAATCCTGCTCTTAATCCAGCAAGATATATCCCAAGTTTCTTTGTTACTTCTCGTCTATTGTTGGTATCTCTCCAAGTTGGCAATGACAGGCTAAGCGGATCGAAAGCGCGTGTCTGCGAGACGAGCTTTAGAGGTACACATAGTCTTGGATACTATGGGGGCTCTGAGCCGGTCAATGTCATCTTGAAGGATTACTAGCGGCATCTTGCCACTCCAATGTCTGCTTTAGCGTGCCATGTGATCTCCCCGAGGTATTGAGAGAACACCTGGCCGAGTTCGGGATGATGCAGGCCGTATTCAACGGTTGCTTCGAGATAACCTATTTTGCTTCCGCAATCGAAACGCTTGCCTATAAAACGGTGACCGTAAACCTTCTCTTCATGCAACAGTTGAGCGATCGCATCAGTCAACTGAATCTCTCCGCCGGCCCCTGAGGGAGTTCGCTCCAGGTGGGTAAAAATACGGGGAGTCAGCAGATAACGACCGACGACGCCCAACGTCGAGGGGGCCTTACTCGGGTGTGGCTTTTCCACAATAGCGGTGACCTGATGCAGCTTGTCGTTGAGTTTGTTGGTGGCGACGATACCGTACTTGTCGGTCTCCGAAATTTCGACTTGTTGTAAGGCGATAACACTACCCCCATGAGCATCGTGAATGGCGCCCAACTGTTCTAAACAGTTCGGTGACGAGCCCGTGTATATCAGATCGTCGGGGAGCACTACTGCAAATGGTTCATCCTCTATCACCGGTTTGGCGCACAGCACGGCATGACCCAGTCCCAGTGGTTCACCCTGGCGTAGATAGATGCATGAGACATCCGGTGGAACAATGTCATGGATAAGTTCCACGAGAAGCGGTTTTTTTCTGGTGTTGAGCTCTCGCTCCAGATCGGCGGCGTTATCGAAATGATTGGGTATGGCGCTCTTGTTGTGACCGATTATGAAAACCAGCTTTTCAGCGCCTGCCTCCACAGCCTCTTCAGCTGCATACTGGATCAGTGGTTTGTCGATGATCGGCAGCATCTCCTTAGGACTCGCTTTTGTGGCGGGAAGAAAGCGTGTGCCGAGACCTGCCACTGGAAATACGACTGTTTTGACTGATGAATGCATAATTTTCGTCCTTATCTTATTGTGGTACTCAGGTTGTTTCTTTCGCCTCGTGTTCCTAATCCTTACCTGCGCTTCTCCACGAAGAGAGGCCAGTTGGATCATCAGTACGCTTTAACCCATAGAATGAACTCATGCTTCTTAGCGGGCTGCCTTTAGGCGAATAGGCAGCACAAAAGATTTCGTCGAAATCACGCATCATGATCCGCAACCCTTTGGGGGTAATACGTCTGTATTCAGTGGGGATTGGTCTGTATGGAGAGTTGAGCGACACTTCGATCCACACATGCCCTGATGGTTTTAATCCTCGCCGTATGTCGTACAACAGCAACTCTGGTACGGCAATGTGCTCAAGGCCTGTGCAAAGCACGGCGTCAAAGTAATTGGCGGGTAAGATCAGATTGTAGCCGGCTGTTTCATTGGCTTCGGTTTCCAACCGTTCAAGGTCTATAGTGAACCAGTTTGAACCCAGCAGAGGAATTACATGTGAGTGGTAACCCACACCATAATGTAAGTGTAGTGATCTACGACCAATACAGTGGATTAGAAACTTGTCATAAAGTCTGGAGAAATCCTCTGTTGTTTCATCCATGGCTGAATACACTTTGAAGTACTCCCAGAGGTCTTTGAGAAAATACCGCACACCTCTCATGAAACCTGATGGGGTTCTGCTGGTTGTCACTTTATCCGCGTCAATACCCTGAACAGAGGGTTCAACCGTGGAGGCATTATCTGAACCACTGTTTTCAGGACAGGCCCTAGTTGTAGACTTACTTGAGGAGTTCATATATCCAACTCAATCGACTGCCATACGATTTGTTCAGCAATGACTATGCCATTGCCCCTATGAGGCTGATTTCTGATTAGATATAGCCATCCTGGATATGCCCTCTGTACAACTGTATCGCCGGTGTTACAGCACACCAGCTTGAGATTCAGTGAGGGTAAGTGTTGAGTCTCTCGTTGTGCCCTGTGCCTGTTCTGTTGCTATTGCCACC
>JAKSCN010000160.1 GCA_022360595.1 Chromatiales bacterium | reverse complement strand
ATGCAACCAGCGCCAAAGCAGCAGGTAGCGCAAATACCAAAGTGACCACCGCCACGCCAACAGCCCAAAAAGAAAGAGAAACCGGAACCGCTACCACCGATTGATTACGTGGATGAACTGGCGGCAACCTATAAATTTAGGCTCTCTGGCATTGTCCATAACGAGAAACAGACCTTGGCTAAAATCGATGTGATGGACAGTACCTTTCACCTCAAGGAGTCATTCTCCATTGAGGATCTAGTCGGCATGGGCTGGGAAGTGAGAATCGAGACCTACGGGATTGTGATCAATAAAGTAGGGAAGGGGAGAAAGGTCTCCCATATCGTCAGGTCCTGGTCCATTGATCCATTTGGCCGGGTCTCCAGGGAAACCCGCAAGGATGGCCGGTTACGACAGGAACGATCATAACCACGTCAAAAGCACTCGAAAAACAGCTCTGCTGTTCGAGTGCTTGACGTGGGTGATATCGGGCTGGGGATACGCGATACAGGGACACACACAAGGCCGGATAATGGTCCGTTCGAAGGGTGCTCTAAGGATACCGGGGCATTGAGTACAAATCTTGCGATTTTTGGCTAAATGTTCTAAATAAAAAAGAAAGTCAGTTCAAGTTCTCTACTGCCGCAGAGATGCTCTTCCAGAATGGAATACAAAAAAGTAATAAATATTCAGCAACCTCTTACCTGTCCTTTTTTAGATGGTGCTCATGTTTTCCATGAAATGGGCTACTCCATGCGATTAGGCTTAACAGAGAACGCCCATAGGAGACAATTGGCGGTATATCAAAATATACGTGCCAGCGGCATAACACGACGATATTGGGTGCCGGCAATATAATCACATGTTAGCTGCCAACAACACATGGAGTAATAAAGATGACTAGAGATCAAGTTGGGACGGGTATTTTATGGGTGATTGTTGTTGGTGTAGTTGTATGGGCAGGGTACAAAACAATTAACACTTTAGCAGATTATGCTCCTGCCATAATAGCCGCGCTAACAACTATCTATGTTGCACTACTAAATCATGCAATGTCTTCTCAGAGAGAGCTAAACCTTCAGCGTCAGAAAGAAAAACAAAAAAATTATGAAAAGCTACTTAGCGCTATGGCTGGTTTTATACGAGATCCGTCCGACCGTGATGCGTGGGATTCTATTCATCTTTATTCCTGGGTAATAGGGTCGGAGGGTGTCATAAAGAAGGCTCAAGAGTTTACCAAAACGAATGACGAAAAGTCGCTAAAAAGTCTGCTAGATGAAATGCGTATTGATGTCGGTCTTCCTATGACTGATCGTGAGTTAATGCCTAGTGTGTTTCCCAAGCGGGAAGAAGGGCACTTGAAGGGTCCAAATAAAACTAATGATGAGCAGCTAACACATATGAGCCTTCTCCCCGTCAATAGGCAATAGT
>JAKSCN010000444.1 GCA_022360595.1 Chromatiales bacterium | reverse complement strand
TGCCGATGGAGGAGTACGCTGGGTTTGGGAGCGCGGCCGTCTCTGCGAGGATTATGATGACGGAGTTGCCCGGCTTGAAGGTGTGCTGGCCGATATAACCGAGCAGAAGCAGGCGGAAAAAGCGCTACGCCGTGCGCAGAAGATGGAGGCCATTGGGCAGCTCACCGGGGGTATTGCCCACGACTTTAACAATATCCTGGGCATCATTCTGGGTAATCTCGATCTGCTGCAGCAGCAGTCAGATGATCCGCAAGTCCGGCAGCGTGCGCTGACCCTACAGAAAACCGCCCAGCGCGCTGCGGAGCTGACCCGGCAACTGCTCAGCTTCTCCCGCAAAGAGGTGGCGGCTGTGACCGTCGCCAACATTAACGGTTTGGTTGAGGAGCTGGCCAGCATTATCAGCCGCACAGTGACCCCCGAAGTGGCTGTTGAGTATCGGCTGGCGGAGGATCTCTGGCTGACGGAGATTGAAGCGGGTGATTTTCAAGACAGCCTGATCAATCTGGTGATCAATGCCCGGGATGCCATGCCGGTCGGCGGCCACTTGGTGCTGGAGACTCACAATCGTATTCTGAATGCGATTTACTGTGCTCAATATCCCGGGATAAAGCCCGGTGAATATGTGGAACTGGTGGTTAAAGACGATGGCCTGGGAATGCCGCCGGAGCAGCAAGAGCATATCTTTGAGCCCTTTTTTACCACCAAACCGAAAGGTAAAGGCAGTGGCTTGGGGCTGGCCATGGTGTTCGGCTTTGTTCAGCGTTCGCATGGGCATCTGCGGGTCGACTCAGTGCCTGGTAAGGGAACCTATTTCCATATCTACCTGCCTCGGGCGGAGAGAGATAGTTTGCCCGAAGAGAAGGGTCAACGAATAGAGCAAGTGTTGCCGCGCGGCAGTGAGACCATTTTAGCGGTGGATGATGAGCCTGAACTGCTTGCTTTGACCCGCGACTCCTTGTCGGCTCTTGGTTATCAAGTGCTGACGACCAACACGGCCAAGCAGGCCATGGCGCTTTTGAGTGCCCACCCGGATATCGATCTGCTGTTCAGTGATGTGGTGATTCCCGGTGGCACCAACGGTTATAAATTGGCGGAGCAGGCCCTACGGGAGCGTCCAGGATTAAAGGTACTGCTTACCTCCGGCTATTCTGAGATGGCCCTGACCGAACGCGAACAGAGCAAGGTTGGCCCCAACCTGCTGCACAAACCGTACAGCCAAATGGAGTTGGCCCAACGTATCCGTGCGCTGCTGGATGCGGATAGGCCCTAGGGAAACATAAAGAGTGGCGCCGAGGAGCGCCACTTTTCAATACCGTCAGTCAACCATTAATTAAAAGGTGTCGGTTGAGGTGTCTTATCGGTTGAGGGCGGGAGGATCGGCATCAGGAAGCTTGGCTGATCGCCGGTCAGGGTTTTCATGAACGCAACAATCTGGGCATTCTCTTTGTCGGTGAATTTCTTCCCGAGCTGCAGGCGGCCCATCACATCTACCGCTTCGGTCAAGGTCTCTGCCTCTCCGTCATGGAAGTAGGGATAAGTCATCTCGACATTACGCAGTGTGGGTACCTTGAACATAAAGCGGTCGGCGTCTTTACCGGTTACCGCGCTTAACCCCTCGGCTGGGCTTTTGGCGTTGTAGGGTTCAATCACACCCATCTTCTGGAAGGAGTTGCCGCCTACCGCAGAGCCGTTATGGCAAGCGACACAGCCGCTGCTCTTGAACAGCTCATAACCGGCCAGCTCATTGGCTGTGATGGCGTCTTTATTGCCCATCAGCCACTGGTCAAACCGGGAGTTGGGGGTAACCAGGGTTTTCTCGAATTCGGCAATGGCCTGGGTGACCTGATCGATATTGATGGTGTCGGTGCCGAAAACCAGCTTGAATTCATTGACATAGCCGGGAATTGAGGTGAGTACTTCGACCGCCAGGGTGTGGGTGAAGGCCATCTCGCCCGGATTAGCGATAGGGCCGCCGGCCTGCTCTTTCAGATCCGCGGCGCGGCCATCCCAGAACTGGGCTACATTCAGGCTGGAGTTGAGAACGGTCGGAGCGTTGATCGGCCCTTGCTGCCACTTATCACCGATGGATGTTTTCAGGTTGTCGGTGCCGCCCATGCTGAGGTTGTGGCATGAGTTACAGGAGATAAAACCTGATTTAGAGAGACGAGGGTCAAAATAGAGTTTCTTGCCCAGCTCGGCTTGCGCCAGGTTGATGTTTTTAACCGGCTCGATTGGGCTGATGGGCTCAGCCGCCATGGCGGATGCCGTCAGGCACATGCCAATGCAGATAGCAGAGATTTTAAATTGGGTTTTCATGGAGACCTCCAAACTACTCACTTCGAAGTTATGATTCACAACCACATTCGTGTTGCGGAAATCATTGAAACCCACTTTGTTGGCTTACATCATTGACGTAACGCAACTTAGACCCATTCTAAAATTGACCCAGATCAATAAAGGGGTTTTGAAGGGGTGAAAACCGGTTTTGATCCTGCAATTAGTGACTTATGTCAATATTTAGAATGCGTTTACTTAGTGTGCGAATCTCAGAGAGGGTAGGTAATTCTGCTTCGTAGGTTGATGCCTCGGCGCCGTAACAGCTTAGCCGTATCACGTTGGTCTGCCGTTTTGCGCTCAGATAGTAGTGATAGTAGCGGTTGATATTGGATGATTCGCCGGAGAATCGCTTGCTAAGTTGCCAATTGGTGGCGGCGAACTGGGGAGGGTTGAGCCAGACCACCAGCGTATCGCCCCACTCTATCCGTGTGACGGTAAACTGCTCGGGTTCTATCTGGTCGCCTTTTTGCGCCAGTTGACGTACTTCAAATCCGCAAAACGGGCTAAAGCGGTCAAGGGTGCGGCGTTTCACCACGGTGCCATCCTGGATAAATACACGGCTGTGCCCCCGCCGCAGCTCTAAGGGGGTAAGCAGCTCAATGGTGCTGCCTGGTGCGAGTTGGGCGTCGTAGTATCTGGCTGGGCTGGAAGAGCAGGCGGTTAGCAGTGCGCCCATTAGCGCTACTGTCAGGATTTTTATGGCACCCATAGTGTACCTCTTTGTGTTGTGTACCCCTCACTGGGGCTGATCATCATGCCAGGGTGTGGTCGCTTACCTTACACCTTTAGATCTCAAGCGATAGGTTTAGTGCAAATCCCCAGCCAGCGATGTCC
>JAKSCN010000614.1 GCA_022360595.1 Chromatiales bacterium | reverse complement strand
GTTGCTTGGGACATATGTCTAACAAGAAATTGGACCATACAAGTGCCTCAAACATCGCGCACTGCGTGAGCTGGACTCGCAACAAGTCGCTCGCGCCCCTGAGCCCAAACGTTAAATTAGATCATGGTTATTTTTGCTGTTACACGAAACGGGTTTATTGAGTTAGAGCCAATACTTTCAACTGGCTGGATGGTGCATTATCAACCATAGCGGAACACCATCCAGGGGAAAGGGTATGGATAGAATGCCAACCCATAATTTAACAAGGTCCTGTTGTCGCCACTATCGCGGCTGGGACAGTCTACGCTTTGCTCCAGGCAGCTCATGGCGTGGCGTTATGTGATCAAAATTTTCAAGGGAAGAAGATGGATGCTCTAACCTTTAAATAGTTGAAATAACGGGGAAGATTGTTTGGCCCTTGCGGCCTGGGCCCTGCTTTTGAGCACCGCTAAATAATGGGGAGATTACCGTGTCAATCTGCGGCTAAATCTGATCAATAGGCCCATGCAAACTGATTTCCGACCATAGCGTTGAGCATGGTGAGGAGTAAGTGTCCATCTTCATAGATAAATGGCGCGCCCGAAGGGATTCGAACCCCTGACTTCCACCTCCGGAGGGTGGCGCTCTATCCAGCTGAGCTACGGGCGCAGAACTGATTGCAAATAGTGAGGCCATTGTATCACTCAGCAACCTTGCCGGTTGCGGGTGGCGCTCACGCGGCTTACCGCCGCTTCCCCGGCCCACTTGCGGGCTCGTGGGCGTTGAAGACCGCGTATAGTACCCTGAGCCTGTGGTGGCGTCCATTAGTAGAGTCGATATTTTTTGGTGTTGCCGCTATACTGCGCCCAGTTTTTCACCGAATACTGATATACGGAGGGCCGTCAGGTGAACCGCAAAGTTGTTTCTACTCTACAGGGGCTGGTCGTCGCAGGTGTGACTGCGGTGGCTATTTCTACTCAAGCGATTGCACAAGATCGTGCGGATGTTCTGGAGCGTATCAAGCCTGTTGGTGAGGTTGCGGTTGAAGGTCAGGCAGCTCCGGCTGCACCGGCACAGGCTGCCGCGCCAGCCCCGGCTCCAGCCGCTACTCCAGAGCCTGCTGCGCCAGCCCCTGCGGCTGAAGAGCCTGCAACTGCCGCAGCACCCGCACCTGCGGCAGCTCCCGCTGCTGCTGATGGTGAAGCTATTTATGGTCGTGCCTGTATCGCTTGTCATCTGAGTGGCGCCGCGGGCGCTCCGAAACTGGGTGATAAGGCGGCTTGGGAGCCTCGTATCGCGAAAGGTATGGATGCACTGCTGCAGTCTGCTATTAATGGTGTGCCCGGTACGGCAATGACGCCGCGTGGTACCTGTGCGAACTGTTCTGATGATGATCTGAAAGCGGCTATCGAATATATGATCTCTAAGTCTCAGTAAGACTCAGAACTAACGTTGAACTAAAAAAGGCTGCCCATTGGGCAGCCTTTTTTATGCGTGTATTTGTGCTTTTGAGAGGGCGTTAATCACCCAGAAGTGAGCGCATATTGGCCAGATGGGCGCTGCCGCGCTGCTGTTTCTCCTCTTTGGAGCGTTCCGCTCCTTTTCCTTCCCAGATCAGATCCGCCTCCGGCAACTCTTCGAGAAAGCGGCTCGGTTCACAGGCGGTGATCTCACCAAAACGTTTGCGCTTTTGGGCGTAGCTGATGGTGAGTGTTCGCTGGGCGCGGGTGATGCCCACGTAGGCGAGGCGGCGCTCCTCTTCGATGTTCTCCTCTTCGATGCTGGTTTTATGGGGAAGCAGCTCCTCCTCCATGCCGACCAGAAAGACATGGGGGAACTCCAGCCCTTTGGAGGCGTGCAGGGTCATGAGGTGTACCTGGTGGCCGCCGCTCTCTTCGTCCTGCCGCTCCAGCATGTCTTGCAGAGCGAGGTGGTTGATCATCTCCGCCAGGCTCTCGCCGACGTGATCGCCTTTGTGGAGTCTGTCCAGCCAGCCGATCAGCTCTTCGATATTCTGCCAACGCCGCTCGGCCAC
>JAKSCN010000210.1 GCA_022360595.1 Chromatiales bacterium | reverse complement strand
TGCTGGCCCTGGATGGGGAGGGGCGGATTACCTGGGTGAACCAGGCACTGCTCCAGATGATCGGGCTGTCTACCGATAATCTGACCGGCAAAACCGATAAGACACTCGATCCCATCTACAGCGGGCTGTTCAAAGGCACCGGCCTGATGCGCCTGCATGCCCATGATGGGCAGGAGGAGCGCTGGCTGCAGTGCACTGAGGTAACGGCTGACGACGAACAGGCGCCGGGGAAAATCTTGAAGTATTTTCAGGATGTTACTGAGCTAACCCATTTGCGCGAAGAGAACGAGCGCCTGCGCCAGCAGGTTCAGGAGCTGGCGATAACCGACGAGCTGACCGGCCTGTCCAACCGCCGCGCCCTGACCAACTCCCTGAACGCCCAGGTGACCCGCAGCCGCCGCTATCAGAATCCGCTGAGCCTGGTGGCGCTGGAGCTGGTCGACAGCACCCGCTCACCTGATCAGATCGACGACGACACCATCCTCGCCGCCAGCCGCTATCTGCGTAACCGGCTGCGTTGGGTAGACATTATCGGCCGCTGGGATCACAACCAGTTCTTCATTATTTTGCCCGAGACCGATGAGACTGCAGGGTTGGAGCTACTCAATAAGATCGTCGCTGAGTTTGCCGACGATAACGATATGACGGACAACCTTAGTCTGCACTTTGGCTTGGCGCAGTGGCAAAAGGGATGTGATTCACGCAAGTTGATGGAGCTGGCCGCAAACGCCATCCAACCGTTTGAAGCCAGCGCCTGAAGAGGTTCGTAGTGGCTGAGGCAATCGATTTTTCAGATGGCATCGGCCGCAAAGAGCTTCAAACTATCCGCAGGCGCTTTCAGAGTATCCACCGAGAGCGCCTGCGCCGTATCGCCGAGGAGCTGCAGAAGCATCAGCGGATTTTTATCGAGCTGCTGCCACTGCTGTTCCATATCAACCATCCGATGCTGCCGGGCTTTGCCGGCACCGACACGCCAGCGGGCATTCCCGACTACAACCCAACCCAAGCGCTAATTCAGAAAGCACGCAAGTTAAGCCGTAGCTTCGCCTACCAAAAGCGCGCTCGCCGCCGGTATAACATACTCGGTC
This sequence comes from Chromatiales bacterium, assembly GCA_022360595.1. Lineage (GTDB taxonomy): Bacteria > Pseudomonadota > Gammaproteobacteria > Chromatiales > Chromatiaceae > BM503. The sequence goes on along the minus strand of JAKSCN010000210.1, from coordinate 2,685 downwards.
TCTATCTGATGGGCAGCATCGGCAGTATTGCCCACACCAGCGGGAGTGACCTGGATATCTGGGTCTGCCACGACCCCAAGTTGAGCAGCAGAAAGCGCAACATGCTGCGCGAAAAGGCCGAAAAGCTTGAACAGTGGGCCGCCGAGCTGGGGCTTGAAGCGCACATCTTCCTCATTGACGCCGACGCATTTAAAGAGGGTAAGCGCGACACACTTTCCCACGAAAGCAGCGGCTCCACCCAGCCCTGGCTGCTCCTGGAGGAGTTCTACCGCACCGGTGTACTGCTCAACGGCCGTTATCCGCTCTGGTGGCTGGTGCCCCCTGAAGAGGAGAGTAATTACCGCCAGTACGCCGACATGCTGTTGAAAAAGCGGTTTGTCGATCCTCTCGATGTACTCGATTTCGGCGGCCTGGAGGATCTGCCACCGGAGGAGTTCTTCGGCTCCGCCCACTGGCAGTTGTACAAGGGTATCGAATCGCCCTACAAGTCAATTCTGAAGCTGCTGCTGATCGAGGCCTACGCTCAGGACTACCCGAGCATCAACTGGCTCTGCCAAGAGGCAAAACAGGCAATCTACAGCGGTGAGGCGGATATCGACAGCCTGGACCCCTATATCCTCATGTACCGCCGAGTCGAAAACTATCTGCTTAAGACCAAGGCGCAGAGCCGCCTCGATTTGGCCCGGCGCTGCTTCTATTTTAAAACTGAACAGCATCTCAGCCATAAAACCACTCACATCCGCAGCCGCTGGAAACGGGAGCTGCTGGGGGAGCTGGTGGATGAGTGGGGCTGGCTCGATGGCCAACTCATTATTCTGGATGAACGCGAGAACTGGAAGATTGAGCGGGTGCTGGAGGAGCGTAATCGCCTGGTGAAAGAGCTGACCCACAGCTACCGCCTGCTCACCGATTTCGCCCGCGCCTTCAATGATCAGGACAAGATCAACCCGAAAGAGCTGGGGCTGCTGGGGCGTAAGCTCTACACGGCTTTGGAAAAACGCCCTGGTAAGATCGACAGCATTAATCCCGGCATCTCCAAGAATCTGTTTGAAGAGGTGGTTTCGCTGCACTACCAGCCCGGCGAGAATAGCGACGTCTGGCTTCTCTATCTGGGGAATATCAACCCGGAACAGGCGCTGGTGACCAGCCCCATCAAGAGCACCGCCAGCCTTCTCGAGATACTCACCTGGTGCCATTTGAATCAGATTATCAACCACCGCTCCCGGCTGCATCTCTACCCCGAGGAGGGGCAGATTACCCAAAATGAGGTGCGCCAGATTCTGAAAACCCTGGAACAGATTCGCCCCGCCCAGGCCCTCTGTGAAATCCCGATGCAGCAGCTCGAAGCACCACCTTATGCAATCGACTTCAGCCTGTTCATCAATATCGGCCACGACCCGATGGAGCATCTGGCCAAGCAGGGCAAACAGCTCACCACCGAGCGTAACGATGTACTCAGCTTTGGGGGCGTGCACACCTCATTGGTTGCCCAGATCGACCAGCTCTCCTGCACCAGTTGGGGGGAGACGTTCATCTTGCACCATGAAGGCAGCCGCGGCCTGTTGGACAGCCTCTGCCAATACCTGCGCCTGACCCTTTTGGCCAAGCCCGATCAGACACCGCCACCAGTGAGCACCCACTGCTACGCTTCGATCCGGTCACGTGGCATTATCCAGCGCATTGAGGCACTGTTTGCCGATGTCACCCGGGCCTTCCTGACACAGGGGCTGAACTGCCGCTATATACTCCAGGCCGACGATCTCTACCACGTTATCCACTGCCGCAACAACACCTTCAGTTTCTTCCAGGTGGATAACCGCGAAGAGCTGCTGGAAATTCTGGCCGAGGCGAACACCGAATTCCGTCCGGTCAGTATTGACCCAAGGGCGCTGACCGACACTCCCCTGAGCACCGTCTACCAGCTCAACCGGGAAGATCAGATCCAGGTCTTCTACCACTTCAATAAACGTGGTGTGGATCTCTATATTCTGGATGAGAACGGCTCGCTGTTTCAGCAACAGATGCCCACGGTGGACGAGCACTATCTACTGGTGCAACAGCAGCGGTTCCTGAACGGCTTGCTGTTGATGCGCAACCTCACTGAAGGACCCGCTGCGCATGAGCTGCTGCTACACGCTCCCGAGTTCTACCGGCTGGAGCAGGATCGCGAAGGGGTGTTCTACACCGAACCGAAAACACCGCCACGCCACAACTTCCCCGACAACTACATGGAGTTGCGCCTGATCAGTGAAAATTTGGAACTGCAAAACGCCCAGCACTACCTGATCTGTGGCGACAAGGAGTTCAACTCCCTCTCCTTCGGTGCTCAGCTCTACACCGCCGTGGCCGAATACGTGCTGTCCCAGCGTAACAGCCGCCAGACCTACCCGATCTACCTGACCGGCTTGGAGTTGACCGAACCGAATAACCCCAACGGCTGGAACACCATTCATCTGCTCCAGTTCAAAAAACGCCTGGAGGCGCGCCTGAACTACGCCCTGCAACGGGTTGCTCGTCCTTAGTGTTAACAGGCTCCCATAGTACTTTCAGGGTGTCCAAACACCAGCCTGATGTTTATACTCATCAGCTTTCTATTTTTCGATGTTCTGGAGACTGATGCCATGCACTGCTGGCCCCGTTACCTTCTCTGGCTGGTCATTGCCGTTCTCGGCACGAGCAGCATGC
>JAKSCN010000535.1 GCA_022360595.1 Chromatiales bacterium | reverse complement strand
TGACGGGTTTCGCTTATCTCGGCCGGTGCCCGGTCGCGGGCGATGGATTCGAATCCAAAGCGGTTAAAATAACGCTCGGCGGTTTCGGTTAACAGGTATAAAGCCTGCAGACCTCGCGCCCTCGACTCGGCGATGAAGAAAGCGGTCAGCGCGGCCGCCAGACCCATCGATCGAAACTCCGCATCGACCACGATCGAACGCAGCAATGCGTACTCACCGGCAGACTCCAGACCTCCAGCGGCAATCAGTCGCGCGTCATCGAATATTCCGAAAAAGGCTTGCAGTTGTGCGGCGCAATCCTCGATCGGCAGCGCGTTGGCTTGCAGCAGGGTTTCGAGTTGCGCCAGATCGGTGGCTTGCAGCTTGACGATATTCGCCGGCGGAGATCCGGATTCAGTCGGCATCCAAGGTCTCGACGCGAATTCGATGCACATCGCCGTGAATGACATCGAGCTGAGTAATCGCATCGATCGCCGCGATGATTTGACGTTCCCGAATCTTTTGCGTCAGCATGATGATCGTGGCCCGGGTAACGCCGCTTTCAGGTTCTTTCTGCAATACGGCTTCGATCGAAATATCGTTATCGCCCATGATTCGGGTGATCTCGGCCAGCACCCCGGGACGATCGTCGGCCTGCATGCGCAGGTAATAAGCCGTCGTGACCTCGGTAATCGGCAAAATCGGAATATCGACGATTTGATCCGGCTGGAAAGCCAGGTGCGGTACCCGATTCTGCACATCGGTGGTAATGGTGCGCGCGACATCTATGATGTCGGCGATGACCGCCGACGCGGTCGGGTCGGCGCCCGCACCCGCGCCGTAATACAGCGACGGGCCCAGTTTGTCCGCCTGCACCAGAACCGCGTTCATGACTCCGTCGACATTGGCAATCAGGCACTTTTCCGGAATCAGCGTCGGGTGTACACGCATTTCGATACCCTGTTCGGTGCGCCGGGCCACGCCCAGGTGCTTGATCCGATAGCCCAGTTGATTGGCATAGACGACATCCTCGCTGGATACATTACCGATACCTTCGGTGTAAACCGCGTCGAATTGCAACGGAATACCGAAGGCCAGCGACGATAGAATGCACAGCTTGTGCGCGGCATCGATGCCCTCGACGTCGAAGGTCGGGTCGGCCTCGGCATAGCCGAGCGCTTGCGCTTCGGCCAGCACGTCGTCGAAATCGCGACCCTTGTCGCGCATCTCGGTCAAAATAAAGTTACCCGTTCCGTTGATAATACCCGCAACCCACTCGATACGGTTGGCCGACAGCCCTTCACGCATCGCTTTGATAATCGGGATACCACCGGCCACACCCGCTTCAAAAGCGACTGTCACGCCCTTCTCCTGGGCAGCGGCAAAGATCTCGTTACCGTGCATGGCGATCAGCGCCTTGTTGGCGGTAACCACATGCTTGCCGTTCTCGATAGCCTGCAACACCAGCTCTTTAGCGGGTGAGTAACCGCCAATCAGCTCGATGACGATAGAGACTTCCGGGTCATTCACCACCTCGTAGGCGTCCTGGGTGATCTTCATCTGATCCAGGCCCATGATGGCATCGGTATCGTAGCTGTGTGCAGCAGCGTGGGTAATGACTATGCCACGACCTGCTCTGCGCGCAATTTCCGCTGCATTACGGGCCAGCACATTGGCAGTACCACCGCCCACTGTACCCAGTCCTAACAGACCAACTTTGACTGGTTCCAAAACTATTCTCCTAATCTAATAAAGTTATGAACCGGCTTTACCATCTTTCCGGATCATCTCCCGTATACCACGAATGGCCTGACGGGTGCGGTGTTCATTTTCGATCAGACCGAAGCGGACATGATCATCGCCGTGTTCACCAAACCCGATACCGGGTGAAGCCGCCACTTTGGCGTCAATCAACAGTTTTTTAGAAAACTCCAGTGAACCCATATCTTTGTATTGTTCTGGAATCGGCGCCCAAACGAACATCGTCGCTTTCGGCTTCTCCATGGGCCAACCGGCCGAGTAGAGACCATCACAAAGCACATCGCGGCGTTTCTGGTACATATCGCGGATCTCGCCCACGCACTCTTGTGGCCCTTCCAGTGCTGCGATAGCCGCCACCTGAATCGGGGTGAACATGCCGTAGTCGAGGTAGGATTTCATGCGTGCCAACGCAGCCACCAGCGTCTTGTTGCCGCACATAAAGCCGACACGCCAACCTGGCATGTTGTAGCTCTTCGATAAAGAGAAGAACTCCACCGCAATCTCTTCCGCACCCGGTACCTGCAGAATCGAAGGCGCGGTGTAGCCATCAAAGACGATATCGGCGTAGGCCAGATCGTGAATCACCCAGATATTGTACTCTTTGGCGATGGCGATCACCTTTTCAAAAAACTCCAGCTCCACACAGTGTGCCGTGGGATTGGCTGGAAAGTTGAGCACCAGCATCTTGGGACGCGGCCAGGAGTCTTTGATCGCTTCTTCAAGTTTCTCGAAGAAGTCGACGCCCGGCACCATGGGCACATGGCGGATATCGGCTCCGGCAATCACAAATCCGTAGGGATGAATTGGATAAGCCGGATTAGGCACCAGCACGGAGTCACCGGGCCCCAAACAAGCCAAAGCCAAATGGGCCAGCCCCTCTTTGGAACCGATGGTGACAATCGCCTGGGACTCAGGATCAAGATCCACATCGTAACGGCCTTTATACCAGTTGCAGATGGCCCGACGCAGGCGCGGAATTCCCTTCGACTGGGAGTAACGGTGGGTATCCTTGCGTTGCGCCACTTCAACCAGCTTATCCACAATGTGCTGAGGGGTCGGCTGGTCGGGGTTGCCCATACCGAAATCGATAATGTCTTCGCCTCTCGCTCGCGCCGCCGCCTTCAAATCGCCAACGATATTGAAAACATAGGGCGGCAAGCGCTTGATTCTGCGAAATTCTTCCATTTCGGGCGTAGACACGTGAACCTCTTCTATTCTGTAAAAGTGTGTTGAAAAAGACGGTTAAAGTAACCGAGCATATCACAAAATGTCAAAAGAATTAGACGGATAGAAGACCAGGATCTGGGGGCTCTAATCTGAGTGCCGCTGTTGGGGCTTAAAAAGGCGCTGCAGATGTTGCCTATGGTGAAGCGAAGCTCACTGCATTTCGCCTTGAAGAGTATAAAACAGCCATTGGCCGCGACGATCAAATGGGGGGTAACAGACCCGAAAAATCGCTTTGCAGCACCAAGGCTATCCTGCTACCGTGCAGTAATGAAATTCTCTGTCGACAATCTTGCTGACGGCAACATCATTAATGCCTATACAGATGAGAAGGTAATGATCGCTGGCCAGGTCTATTCCAATAGCTTGATCGTACTGCCCGACCGGATAATAGAGGACTGGCCAATAGCCACCTTTGAGCAGTTAAATGCCGGTGCTTTTGAGACGCTGGCAGCGTTGGAGCCTGATATTATCATTCTCGGCACAGGTGACAGGCAACAGTTTCCACCCCCCAAACTTTACCAAGCGCTGATCGAAGCCCATATCGGCCTGGAGGTGATGAACACCGCCGCGGCCTGTCGTACCTATAATGTCTTGACCTCAGAGAACCGCCGGGTTGCAGCTGCATTGATTGTCGGGGCTAAAGCTTAATCGTCGTGCTTAAACTCATCTTCAATCACGGCAATACCGGGATTGGGGTATTTTTCCAGAATGCTTTTGGGGAGGCGGTGCTGGGCGGCCTGATAGAGGGCATCCGACTCCATGATAATCAACACCAACACGGTGACCATCACCGGCAGAATACCCATACCGCCGATCATCGCCATAACGGCCACCTGCATCATGCCCAGATAGGTGTAGCCGATCCAGCCAAATAGCGAGACAACGGCCAGCAGCGCCAACATATAGATAAAGATGCGGCTGCGCTGGGCGCCGATCTGCCAGTGACACATCACATACCAGCTATCGGTTTTAGCCGATTTTTTGGCCCGCCAGAGCAGATAGGCCAGCGATACGACCGAGATAATCGGCACCAGCGCCAAAGGCTGCCAATAAGTTTTCACTGTACCGAGCGCGGCAACAAACCAGAGAATGTGGTTTCCAATCAGATTGGTCAGGAAAATCTCGTGGGGAATTTTCGCTTTTTTGCTCTCTTCATCAGTGATATCGAATCTCATAAACCAGCACCTTTACTCTCAAAAATCCATGCGAACTCGCGGCAGCGCGGTGCAAATTACCATTTGCTGACATGAATTTCATCTTTCAGGCACAGAAAAACCACAGAGCTGTTGACAGATCCGTGGAAATTTGGCTGGTCTAAGGGCTACCGTTTGGTAGCCAGGCACTGATTAAGATTGCTCTTTTTCAGCCTGTTCGAGGCGCTCTTTTTTCTCCTTATTCTTAGCGTAGAAATAGACAACCAGATTCTTCGACGCGAACATTACCGTGATGAACGCCAAACCGATCAGAAAACCGATCCAGGGTTTCTCTTTCAGTATGGTAATAAACCAAAGTGTGTTGCCCATATTGTGCTAATCCATCGTTTGTGGTCTCTTCATTCTCAGCTAAAATAGCACGCCTCACAGTTGTCAACGATGACAATTATCAACCTTCACAGATTGGCCATATCCCCCCGGGTGTAGCAGTAGGTGTAACAAATGGATCGAAAAATAGTTCTGAGTCTGACCAGTATTGTGCTGATTGTTTTGGCTATCGCTATTCTTATTCCGGGTGGCAAAGCCCCCGACACACAACCACGCCTGCCCTGGGACATTGAAATCGGCGCCGATGGAAAATCCACTGTGTTTGGCCTGTCACTCGGCAGCAGCACGCTGGATGACGCAAGAAAAATTTTACGCGACAGCGGCAGCACCAGTCTCTTCGTCAATCCTGACAATCAGTACCACATCGAAACCTATTTTGAACGCATGGCTTTAAGTGGCATCCGCGCCTCGTTTGTACTGGCACTGGATGTTGACCCGGCTACCGCTGAGGCGATGTACAAACGTGGCGTGCGCCTGAAGAGCCTGGAGAGCGGAAACAAGCAGGTCACCCTGACTGACGACGATGTACTACAGCTCAGTCAGGCGAAAATCGATCATATCACCTATATCCCTGTGGCAAATCTCGATGCGGAAATGCTTGAAGGCCGTTTTGGACAGCCCAAATATAAACTTGAAGAGCAGACCGAGGTGGGCACCATACACTGGCTCTACCCGGAAAAGGGGCTGGATATCTCACTCAACACAGAAGGGAAAGAAGTGTTTCAGTATGTGAATCCGAAGGATTTCGACCGCATTCTGAAACCCCTGCAAGAGGCCCACCAGGCTGCTAACAACAGCACCTCGAAAGAGTAAAGCCTCAAAGAGTAAAAAGAGAACTCGGGCCTGTTAACAGGCCCTAGACCTTATTCTCCTCTGAGGATGAAGGCGTTTGACTCCCCTTCTCCTCGGGACGACGATTCTCTGCAGAGAGATCCTCATCCATCAGAATTCTGTGTGCCTCGCCTTCAAGATCATCGAACTGACCGCTGCGCGCCGCCCAAAATAGAATCCCCACAGCCACCAAGCCGAGAATAATCATGCCAGGAATTAAACCGTAGATTACGTCCATTCATTCACTCCGCACGCAGCGCGCTTTCTATCTATTGGCGAAACATCAGCCGAATTCGGGCAGCATTACCGATAACCAACAGTGAGCTGATCGGCATGGACACCGCTGCCACCAGCGGTGTTACAAAGGCCGCCATCGCCAGTGGCACCATGATGACATTATACGTGATCGAGATACCGATATTCTGCCGAATTGTGCGTAGTGTACGCCGGGAGAGCTGAGCGGCTTGGCGCACCTTCTTCAGTTCACTGCTCATCAGCACAATATCGGCACTGGCAATGGAGACATCCGTGCCTGAACCGAGCGCTATCCCGACATCGGCTCTGACCAGCGCAGGAGCGTCGTTGATACCATCACCGACCATTGCCACCCGCTGATTGTTCTTCTGCAGCTCCCCTATCACCCGGTCTTTATCCTCGGGCAGGACTTCGGCAATCACGTTCATGCCACCCAACCGGTCGGCAATTGCCTGGGCAGTGTGCTTGCGGTCACCGCTCAGCAGGGTGAGCTCCATCCCCTCCTCTTTCAGCGCCTTGATCAAGGCGGGTGCATCAGGACGAATACGGTCTTCCACCGCGATCAGCGCCGCTTCAACACCGTTCACCGCGCAGCGGAAAGAGCCGATACCTTGCTGATCTAACTGGACCGCCTGCTTTTCCAGTGCAGGATTTAGTGCAACACCGTTCTTCTCCAACCAGGCAGGTGTACCGATCAGTACGGGTTCACCGGCAACCTGAGCCGAGACACCAAATCCCGGATTGGCGGCAAACTGCTCTACTGACAATTTGTCTTGATCAGCACCCAACGCTTCGGCCGTCGTGACCACAGCCGTAGCCAGTGGGTGTTCGGAGAGGCGCTCTACCGCTACCAGTTTGGTCAACAGTGCTTTTAGCGCATCAGAGGCCCGGGCCTCTTGGTCCAGCACCCACTGCTCCTCCGGCATGACAATAGCGGTGACTGTCATGC
>JAKSCN010000316.1 GCA_022360595.1 Chromatiales bacterium | reverse complement strand
GACTCACGCACTTCACCGCGCTTATCCACCAGCAGCAGATGACCCGGTGTCACCAGTGAGCCCCATAAGCCCTGGTCAGCCAACCAGGGCGGGGTATTGAAATAGATAATCGGAGAGACATCATCTGTATCGAACCAGTAGACCGGCTCAAGGTAGCTGGAAAGCACCCGGTGATTGGCCAAAAGGCGGGCTGTCGAGGCATAGACCTCAACGTAGTTCTCGAAGCGGATCAACGTCTCCCGCGCCTGTTGATCAAGCCGCCCTTTCAGCTCTTGGGAAAAAACCGTACGGAAAGCACGGGGTTGAATCTGCTCCAGCACCACCCAGGCGACAAATCCACAGGCCAAACCCGTCAGAATCGCCAATACCGGCATGGGTATGCGTCTGAAAAAATTCAATCGCCGGGAGGCGATGGGAATGGCCATATCTCAACCTCTGATCAATTTCGCAGACTCGCTGCAAATCAACCAGAGATTACCACGTAGTGGCCTCTGCGGATAATGTAACAACCCACTGCGCCTAGTAAATATCAAGGGCAAATATCAGGAGGGCATACATCAGGATATGAGCCCTACTACTCAGCTCGGCTCACATATTGGCTACAGTTGAATGACTCTCAATATGGATCAGCTCATTGATAAGAACTTCACTTGGCCGGTCGAGATACCGGAACATCAACCCCACCCCGCCGCTGGCCTGATGCACAATCATCGCATCAGCACTCACGGTTCGAGGATGGTCCTCGCCAGCAAGCATTAGCGCAACACCCACCATAGCGTTGAGTGGCAGCTGAACACAACCGAGGTCGACAAATAGACCACCACGGCTCAGGTTTTTTGATTTACCATGTATTAGGCCGAGGCTTCTGTAGTTCAGAATGACCTCGGCCTCAATGGGACGTCGACGTGAATGACGATGTTCTATCACGACCTCCACCCTCCTTTGGTGCCTGGAATCTAGCCCAGAAAAAACCGATTGACATCTCTAATAATGGTTGGATGTTTTGTCGGTGGAAAAAGTATCCATTAACCCGATAAAGCTGCCTAGTAGGAGGATTGCGAAGCTACCCTAGGGAAAATACTACCCCCGGGCGATAATCAGTTAACAGTTTAGGCAGTTTTACCTAAAATAGTCCGATGAATCACAATTTAGACAACGCAGCCACACCAAATTTACTCCGCCGCTTAGCCGCCATTCTTTATGATCTGCTCCTGGTCGCCGGGTTGTTGATGCTGGCAACAGCGCTGGTGACCATCCCGGTCGATCTTTTCCTGGGTCAGGAGGCCGCTGGCCAACTGGGTGACAACCTGTTGTTCCGCCTATGGCTGTTGGCTGTTCCGCCAGCCTTTTTTATTGGTTTTTGGCGCCTGGGAGGACAGACACTGGGGATGCACGCCTGGCGCATGAAAATGGTCAGCGTCACGGCAGAACGAGTCTCCTGGGGACAGGCCACCCTCCACTTCTTTGCCGCCCTGCTCTCCTGGCTACCGTTTGGACTCGGTTTTTTCTGGTCGCTGTTTGAGCCGGAACACCGCACCTGGCACGACAAGTTGTCAGGCACCCGAATGGTGATGCTGGCCAAGAAGTCCTAGGGCCTGTTGACACTAATATCGGACGGAGCGCCAGCGTCAGATAATCCGCCGGGTAAACCAGAGGCCCACCGCAAAGAAGAGAAGGGCCGGCAGCGATGCCGCAATAAGCGGATTAAGTTCGTAGACCACGGCCATATGCCCGAAAATCCGATTCAGCAGGAAAAAACCCAAGCCCACCAG
>JAKSCN010000117.1 GCA_022360595.1 Chromatiales bacterium | reverse complement strand
TTGAGACCGGGGATGTCGATCAGATATCGCCCGGCTATGGTAAAACCACTTGTGCCTGGATTCATCCGGATAATCAGCGGGTGCTCTATGCTTCAACCCACGATGATCAGTCGGCCAGAGAGAAAATGGAGGCGGAGCTCAACTTTCGCGCCTCCGGCAAGCAACGGCGTTATAGCTGGGACTACGATGAGCATTTCGAGATCTATGACCAGGACCTCGCCAGTGGTCGACGCCGCAACCTGACCAACGCCCTGGGGTACGATGCGGAAGGCGCTTACTCACCGGACGGTAAACAGATTGTCTTCGCCTCCAACCGCCACGCCTATTCCGGCAGACTGAGCAAAGAGCAACAGGCGGTGTTCGAGCATGACAAGTCTTTTATGATGGATATCTACATCATGAATGCTGACGGCTCGAATGTAAGACGACTGACCAACACCCTCGGCTATGATGGCGGCCCCTTTTTCAGCTTCGATGGAAAACATATCACCTGGCGGCGTTTTTCGCTGGATGGCAGTCAGGCGGAAATATTTACCATGAATCTGGCAACGGGGGAGGAGAAGCGGTTGACTCGCACGGGCGTGATGTCCTGGGCGCCCTTCTTTCACCCGAGCGGTGACTACCTGATCTACGCCTCCAATCGCGAAGGTTTTGCCAATTTCGAGCTGTTTATGGTGGATGCCGAAGGGCGGCATGAGCCGGTGCGGGTCACCTATACCGAGGGCTTCGATGGTCTACCGGTCTTCTCTCCTGATGGGCAGACACTCTCCTGGACCTCCAACCGTACCGCCAATAAGAAGAGCCAGATTTTTCTGGCCCGCTGGGATGATGCGGAGGCTCGACGTCTGTTGGGGCTTGCCGGTAAGGACGAAGTCAATCGCAGCGTTACACCTGACAGCTCAATCGACACCACGGCGGATAAAATTCAGGCAAAAGATATTCAACTGCATGTAGCGCGTTTGACCAGCCGTGAAATGGCCGGGCGTTTGACCGGCACCGAAGGTGAAAAACGGGCCACGGCTTATGTGGCGTCGGTGTTCGATCAACTGGGCCTGGAGCCGGCAGGGGAGGGTGATGATTGGTTTCAGCCCTTCTTGTTCACCGCGGGAGCAACCCTGGGGAATGAGAACCACCTGGCGATTAGTGGTGCTGAGCAAGCGGATAGCCTGGTGGTGAACCGGGATTGGCGGCCACTGGCACAGTCACGTTCAGGCCCGATACAGCCTGCCGGTGTTGTGTTTGCCGGTTATGGTATCGTCGCGCCCGGCACCGACAAAGTACCCGACTATGACGCCTACGGTGCGCTGGATGTCGAGGGTAAATGGGTGATGGTGTTTCGCTATCAGCCTGAGGCGGTACCGGCGGAGTGGCGTCGACACTGGCTGCACTACTCGGATCTGGCCTACAAAGCGTCTGTCGCCAAACGTCGGGGCGCATTGGGGATGATCGTGGTAACGGGCCCCAACGCCGCGGCGTCGACCCAACTGGTTGAGATGAAGTTTGATGCCCACAGCTCAACCTCCTCATTGGCTGGTGTATCGATCACCGATGCGCTGGCAGTGCAATTGCTTAAAGCCAGTGGTAAAGAGCTGGGGCAACTGCAACAGGCGCTGGATAAGGGGCAACCTGTTGAGGGCTTTGAGCTTGAGGGTATAGAGGTGTCCGCCACCATCGATATTGAGCGGGAAAAGCGAACAGGCCGAAATGTCATCGCGCGACTGCCGGCCGATAAGTCGACCGATAAGCCACCGGTGATACTGGGTGCCCATATTGACCACCTGGGGCACGGTGAGGTCTCCGGGTCGCTTGCCCGGGCCGACGAGCAAGGAGAAATACACCACGGTGCTGATGACAACGCATCGGGCGTGGCGGCAATGTTGGAGAGCGCCCAGTATCTGATGGGGTTGCGGCGTGATGGCAAGCTGGGCGCTCATCGGGACATTCTATTCGCGGCCTGGTCCGGTGAGGAGTTGGGTACCCTGGGCTCTTCCCACTATGTCGAACAACTGGCGGGCCAAGGTGATCTGCGGAATAAGGTAAACGCCTATCTGAATATGGATATGGTGGGGCGCCTGAGAGAGAAACTCTACCTGCAGGGTGTAGGGTCAAGTTCGATCTGGGCGCGCGAAATAGAACGCCGCAATGCGCCGGTTGGACTCTCCATCGCCACCAAGAGCGACCCCTATCTACCCACCGATTCGACCCCGTTTTATATGCGGGGCGTGCCGGTGTTGAACGCCTTCACCGGCAGTCATGAGGGCTACTCAACGCCACGGGATACCGCCGACAGGCTCAATTATCAGGGAATCGAGGGTATCGCCCGGCTGATGTCGGGAATTACACGCTCACTGGCGCGTGCTGAATATGAACCGGACTATCTACAGGTAACGCGCCGTGAAAGTGGTGTTACCCGTAAACACCTGCGCGCCTATTTAGGCACTATCCCCGCTTACGGTCAGGATGAAGGTGTGGTCGGCGTCAAGTTGCAGGGGGCGGTGAAAGGGGCGCCAGCCGAAGCGGCGGGTGTGCGTAGTGGTGATCTACTGGTCGGTCTTGCCGGTGTTGACATCGAGACCATTCATGATTTCATGAATGCGCTCGCTGGTCTGAAGGCGGGAGAAGAGACCACCATGGTGGTGATACGGAACGGGCAGAGGGTTGAGCTTAAGGTGACGCCTGCCTCTCGTGATTAGTGTTAACAGGCCCTGAGATAGATTTTCCAGAGCTCACGCTGGGGATCGTGGTTGTAGCGAGTCTGCAGATGTTTGCCGTAGCAGACTAGCGTGCAGGTGCTCATCAACAGAAACAGCAATCCTGGCCGCCACCAGAAGAAGATCAGCAGGTAAGGTAGAGACTGTCTCAGTGTTGTCATTCCAACCTCCATAGCGTTTCATATCCCTTTGCTACACTAACGGCGTTTGGTGGATCGATCTTTAGTCATGGTCAAATTAGTGTTAACAGGCCTTGGCGTTCTCAAAGTAAATCATTGGTGTCGATGATTATGGGGATATAAAGTGGTTGTATCGGCTAATGAAAATAGTTGTTATTTGATAATGATTGGTTGTGTGGGAAAATGAATGGTTGTGAAACGCGCTGTTTTTACGGGCGTTTGGTGTGTTTTTCGCCAGCGCGCCAACACGGGTCCTAAAAGGCGGCTGCGAGTGAATTGATGGGAGATTGTGAGATCTCCCGTTTTTAATCTGAACCTATATTTGGGAAGCAACATGGCAACACGAGAAGAACTCCAGGCACAAGAAGCAGAGTGTGCAGGCGCGGCGGATTACGCGGCGGTGGCCCAGAAGGCGTTGGAAGAGCCTGCTGATCCGGACTATGCAAAAGAGATGCTGGCGCAAGGAGAGATGTCCTGCTCATTTCCGGCCGATTATCTACGCATAGCAGAAGGTTATGTGGCGGCAGGTGACAAGGAAAAAGCGGTTGCCCTGTATGAAGAGGCGGAAGGCATGTGCTTTGATGCCAATGAGAAGGCGGAAGTGGGCTATAGCCTGGCGCTGCACCTCGATGATAAGGAGAAGGGCCGCCAACTGATCGAAGAGGCGCTGGGCGAGACCAATGATGCCGCCAACCTGCTGACCTATGCCGGTTACGCCAAGCAAGGGTTGGCCGATGCGGCGTTGGAGAAGAGCATCATCGATAAGGTGACCGGCGGTTTTAAAACGCTCGACGACTATAAAAAACTGGCCGCCTCGATTAAGGAGCGGGGGGATCTGGAGACCGCCAAGCTGCTCTATACCAAAGCTACCGCGCTGGGTGACGGGGTTGAGGATATACCCCCATTCGCCGAGGGTATCGCCGAGCTGTTTGACGATACAGCCTGGGTCGAAGAGGTGCTGAGCGGTGCCGAGGGCGACTGCATGTTCCCCGGCCAGTTTGTCGCCCTGGCGCGCGGCTATCAGAAGCTGCTGGGCAATCGTGAAAAGGCCGAAGAGCTGCTTGAACAGGGTAAAGCGTTCGCCATGAGTGGGCAGGAGAACCTCGATCTTGCCAACGGTTATGCCGAGTTGTTGGAGGATCAGGCCACTGCTGGTGAACTGTATCAGTCGGCGGCCGGCGACTTTACCACCAAGGACGACATGCTCGCGCTGGCCAGCGCCGTGGCCCGTCATCTGGATGACAAATCACTTGCCATCAGCACCTATCAGAAGGTTGAAGAGAAACTGACCACAGCGTCTGACTTCATGCTGTTGGCCCAGGCTGTGAATGATGATCTGGGTGACAAGGAGATGCTTGCCGAGATCTATAGCCGCACCGAGGCAAAGCTGGAGACACCTTCCGAGCTGATCGCGTTGGCGGCGGATATACGTGACAAACTGGATCGTGCCGATATGGTTGAAACGATTCAGCGCAAGGCGCTTGGGAACAGCAAAAACTACACCGATGTGGTTGCACTGCTGGACGATTTTACCGGCCATCAGGCCGATGCGTCGTTGGTCAATGATACCTTGGGTAAAGCCCTTGAGCTGACCGAAGAGACCGGGCAGATGCTGGATGTGGCGAAGCGCAGCAGCCAACTGTTGAGCGAGGATAAAACCCGTCTGCTTGAA
>JAKSCN010000407.1 GCA_022360595.1 Chromatiales bacterium | reverse complement strand
GTTCGTCGAGAACGTGCCGTTCTACGGCTTTGGTGTCGCCTGCATCGATCATCCCGAGGTGCAGGCGCTGGTCTCGCGCGTCACCGACCGGCGGCTCGTCACCTACGGCCAGAACCCGCAGGCCGATGTGCGCGCCGTGGATGTGGTGATGGACGGCCCGGTCTCCCGCTTTGCGGTGGAGCTGCGCCGCCGTGGGACCAGCGAGATGGACCGCATTGACGGTCTGTCGCTTCCCATGCCCGGTCTGCACAACCTTTTGAATGCCACTGCGGCCATTGCCGTGGCGCTGCAACTGGGATTGAACCGCAAAAAGATTACGGATGGCTTTAGTGCTATCGAGCCTGTGGCGGGACGTCTGCAGTTCAAACGTGCCGCATCGGGTGCGGCGGTCATCGATGATAGTTATAACGCCAACCCGGAGTCGGTGAATGCCGCCATTGAGGTGTTGGCAACAGCGCCGGGGCGGCGTTTTCTGGTGCTGGGTGAGTTGGCCGAGCTGGGGGCTGGTGCCGACAGCTTTTATCGGGAGTTGGCGCAGAATGCCAAGGCGGGGAAAGTCTCATCACTTTATACCGTTGGCGGTGCCGCCGTGGCGGCTGAGGCTTTTGGTGAGGGTGCCCGGGCGTTTGCTGATCAGAGCGAGCTGCTGGCAGTGCTGAATGGTGAGCTGGGTGCAACAGATACGGTTCTCGTTAAGGGATCGAGAAGCGCAGCGATGGAGCAGGTAGTAAACGCATTGGTTAATGGGGAGGGTCTCTGAATGCTGCTTCTTTTGGCAGAGTATCTGGCGGAGTTCGATAGTGGGTTTAACGTCTTCCAATACCTGACGTTGCGGGCGATTCTCGGGGTACTGACAGCGTTGGTGATCTCTTTCCTGGTTGGGCCGATGATGATTCGCCGTCTCACGGTGCACCAGATTGGCCAGCCGATACGCGATGATGGGCCGGAAACGCACTTGACCAAGGCAGGCACGCCGACCATGGGGGGGGCGCTGCTGTTGGTGGCGGTCTCGGTCAGTACCTTGCTCTGGTCCAACCTGGGTAGTCGCTATGTCTGGGTGGTGATCATCGTTACCCTGCTGTTCGGCATTATCGGATTCTACGATGACTACAAAAAGCTAGTGCTGAATGACCCGAAGGGGTTGGCGGCGCGCTACAAATATTTCTGGCAGTCGGTGGTCGGGTTGGGAGCGGCTTATGCCCTCTATAGCACCGCCGGGCTGCCTGCTGAAACGCAGTTGATCATCCCTTTCTTTAAGCAGGTGGTGATCGACATGGGACCTTGGTTCATCATCTTCACCTATTTTGTGGTGGTCGGCTCCAGTAATGCGGTCAATCTGACCGATGGGCTGGATGGCCTGGCGATTATGCCGACGGTGCTGGTGGCCGGTGCGCTGGGTATCTTTGCCTATGTCTCGGGTCATGCCCAGATCTCTAATTATTTGTTGATTCCCCATCTGCCAGGTGTCGGTGAGGTGGTGGTCTTCTGTGGCGCCCTGGTTGGGGCAGGTCTCGGTTTTCTCTGGTTCAACGCCTATCCCGCCCAGGTCTTTATGGGCGATGTAGGGGCGTTGGCGCTGGGTGCGGCGCTCGGCATTGTGGCAGTAGTGGTGCGCCAGGAGCTGGTGTTGCTGATTATGGGCGGCGTATTTGTGATGGAGACCATCTCGGTGATGCTTCAGGTTGCCTCCTTCAAATTGACGGGGCGGCGTATTTTTCGCATGGCGCCGCTGCATCACCATTTTGAGTTGAAGGGGTGGCCGGAACCGCGGGTGATCGTTCGGTTTTGGATTGTGACTGTAATTCTGGTGTTGATTGGATTGGCGAGTCTGAAGATTCGCTAAATATGTCGATGTCGCAGGCAATAGGTAGACAGGTAAATATGGAAATAACAGCTGATCAGAAGGTGTTGATCGTTGGTCTCGGGAAGACTGGACTTTCCTGTGCGCGTTTTTTGGCCGCGCAAGGTATTGCCGTTGCCATTACCGATAGCCGTGAGAATCCCCCCGGCTTAGATAAATTGCGTGAAACGCTGCCAGATACCGCGCTGTTTCTTGGCGGCTTTGATGAGGCCGCTTTTGCGGCTGCTGATCTGTTGGTGGTCAGCCCAGGGGTATCGGTTCATCACCCCTTGATCGCTGCTGCACGTGAGCGTGGTGTTGAGGTGCTTGGCGATATCGAACTCTTTGCCCGTCACGCCCAAGCGCCTATTGCGGCAATTACCGGTTCTAACGGTAAGAGTACAGTAACTACTTTGTTGGGGCAGATGGCCGACTGCGCCGGACGCAACGTGCGTGTTGGCGGCAACCTGGGTGATCCTGCGTTGGATATTCTCGATCCGGAGGCGAAACTCTACGTGGTCGAACTCTCCAGCTTTCAGTTGGAGACCACCTACTCTCTAGCGGCTGAGACGGCGACTGTACTGAATGTCTCCGCCGATCACATGGATCGCTACACTGGTCTGCAGGATTACGCCGACACCAAAGCGGTTGTCTACCAAAACGCCAAGCAGAATGTATTCAATCTTGATGATCCGATGGTGATGGCGATGCGTCGGGGCGGGGAGAATGACATTTTCTACACCCTGGGTAAGCCGGCTGAACGTACCTTTGGTGTGCATGAGGTGGCCGGTGAGTTGTGGATCGGTTATGAGCAGCAGGATCTGCTGGCTGTTTCAGTCCTGAAGATTCCGGGCACCCACAATGTGGCCAATGCCTTGGCGGCTCTTGCGATGGGGACGGCGTTGGGATTGCCGATGCTGGCCATGCTGACGGCATTGCCGGAGTTCCGGGGGTTGCCCCACCGGACTGAGTTTGTTGCGGAGTGCGATGGGGTGCGTTGGTACAACGACTCCAAAGCGACCAATGTAGGAGCTACTGTCGCGGCGCTTCGTGGTTTTCAGGCAGAAGGTTCCTGTCGTACGGTGCTGATCGCAGGCGGTCAGTCGAAAGGCGCTGATTTTGCGGATCTGATTCCGACAATTGCCGAGACCACTCGAGCGGTGGTGCTGATTGGTGAAGCTGCGGATCAGCTACAACAGGCCATTGCCGATGCCGTACCGGTGGCGCTTGCCGATGATCTGGATCAAGCGGTAGCGTTGGCGGCCAAGCAGGCCCGACCGGGTGATCAGGTGTTGCTCTCTCCGGCGTGCGCCAGCTTTGATATGTTTGATAACTATGAACAGCGTGGTGAGCAGTTTATGGGAGCTGTGGGGAGGTTGCTGCAGTGACTGCCGTTGCGCGCAAACAGGCGACTGTCGGGCAGGGGCCAGCGATGCCCAATGCTGACTATCTGCTGATCACCGCAGCCGTTGCCCTGCTTGGGCTTGGTCTGGTGATGGTCGCCTCTGCGTCGCTGCATCGAATTGGTTCGGCGCCATTCTATTATGTCAATCGCCATCTGATCGCCATCGTGTTGGGCTTAATAAGCGCCTTTGTGATCATGCGCATTCCGGTATCCCTATGGCAGCGCTCGGGCGGAGTACTCTATGTCGTTGGATTGGTGCTGTTGCTGCTTGTATTGGTGCCCGGATTGGGGAGGGAGGCCAATGGTGCGGTGCGCTGGATTCCAATCGGGCCGTTCAATCTGCAGAGTTCCGAGTTCATAAAGGTGTTCATGGTGATCTATATCGCCGGATATCTGGTGCGCAGACAGGTTGAGGTAACCCACAGTATTTGGGGCTTTATCAAGCCAATGCTGCTGCTCGGGATCGCGTGTACCTTGATTATGGCTCAGCCCGATTTTGGCACCACCGCGGTTCTTTTGGCGACAGCACTGGGCATGCTGTTTCTCGGTGGTGTGGCGGTATGGCAGTTTGCGGTGCTGCTTGGATTGGTCGGTTCGATGTTGGTGGTGCTGGTGATCGTCTCGCCCTATCGCCTGCAGCGCGTTACCGCATTTCTTGATCCTTGGGCGGATGTTCAGGGTAGCGGTTATCAATTGGCCCAGGCGTTGATCGCTTTTGGCCGTGGTGAGTGGTTTGGCGTGGGACTGGGCAATGGCATCCAGAAGCAGTTTTATCTGCCGGAAGCGCATACCGATTTCTTGATGGCGGTGATCGGCGAAGAGTTTGGTCTGATCGGTACCCTGGTGGTGATACTGCTGTTTGCCGTAATCGTTTGGCGCGGTTTTCGGATTGGTGCTGTGGCGGAGCAGATGGATCAGCGTTTTGCGGCCTATGTGGCCCAAGGTTTGTCGCTCTGGATCGGTCTGCAGGCGTTTATCAATATTGGTGTGAATGTTGGTCTGCTGCCCACCAAAGGGTTGACGTTGCCGTTCATGAGTTATGGCGGTAACAGCATTATTGTCGCCTGTATGGTGGTTGCCATGTTGGTGCGTATCGATTATGAACTGCGCAACCCAGCACATGCAGAGTCGGGAGGGCCACCATGGAAGGCCGCGTGATGGTTATGGCAGGTGGCACTGGTGGGCATGTCTTCCCGGCATTGGCGGTGGCTGATGAGTTGCGCCAGCGTGGGGCAGAGGTGTTCTGGCTGGGGACGCCGAATAGCTTTGAAGCGCGGGTGGTGCCTGAACATGGCTATGAGTTGGAGCAGATCAGTATTAAAGGGCTGCGCGGTAAGGGGTTGATGAGCTGGTTGACCGCGCCGTTCAAGTTGTTGATGGCGATGAATCAGGCGGCTGCGGTAATCCGACGCCGTAAACCCAATTTAGTGATTGGTATGGGAGGCTTTGCTTCTGGGCCCGGTGGTCTCGTGGCCAGGCTGTTGGGCAAGCCGCTGGTGATTCATGAGCAGAATGCTGTACCGGGTATGACCAACCGTTGGTTGGCGCGCTTGGCAACACGGGTGCTGGAGGCCTTTCCCGGCAGTTTCAGTACAGATCGTTCCGCCACGGTGACGGGCAATCCGGTGCGTGCAGATATTGCCGCTGTGGCAGCGCCACAGGAGCGTTTTGCCGATCGTCAGGGATCGCTCAGATTGCTGGTGTTGGGTGGTTCTCAAGGGGCTCAGGCTTTGAATGAAACCGTCCCTCAGGCGGTGGCTGCCATGGATGAAACAGTCAGGCCGGTGATTCGCCACCAGGCTGGCCGCAATAAGCTGGAGGCGACTCAGGCGATCTACCAGCAGATGGCGGTTGACGCAGAAGTGATGCCCTTTGTGAAAGATATGGCCGAGGCCTACGCCTGGGCGGATCTGGTGGTATGTCGTGCGGGTGCTCTGACGGTAGCTGAGTTGGCCGCAGCCGGGGTGGGGTCGGTATTGGTGCCTTTCCCGCATGCGGTGGATGACCATCAGACCCGCAACGGACGTTATCTGGCAGATGGCGATGCGGCGCTGTTGATCGATCAGTCTCAGCTCAGTGAGCAGTGGCTGCGCGATAGATTGATGGAGTTGAGTGCTGATCGAGAAAAAGTTTTGAGTATGGCGCAAGCGGCACGGGCATTAGCCCTACCGACTGCGACAGTCGAGGTTGCCGATATTTGTGAATCGGTGCTGACCGAAGGGGGACAACGCCGATGAAACATTCGAAGCGACAGCAGCGTCGGCTGGCTGAAACCATGGGGAGAATGCGTCACCTGCACTTCATCGGTATCGGTGGTGCAGGGATGAACGGTATTGCTCAGGTGATGCTCAATCTCGGTTATCAGATCTCTGGTTCGGATCTGCGCAAAGGGCCAGCGACTCAGCGTCTGGCTGAGCAGGGCGCTACCATCCATTTCGGCCATCTGGCTGACAATATTGCCGGTGCCGATGCGGTGGTCATCTCCAGTGCGGTGAAGGATGACAACCCTGAGGTGGTGGCTGCTCGTGAGCAGCGCATACCGGTGGTGCCCCGGGCTGAGATGCTCGCTGAAATCATGCGTTTTCATTACGGAATTGCGGTGGCCGGCACCCACGGCAAGACTACGACCACCAGCCTGATAGCCAGCCTGCTGAGCGAAGGCGAGCTGGACCCCACCTATGTGATTGGCGGCAAACTCAACTCAGCGGGCACCTACGCTCACCTGGGGGAGAGTGAATATCTGGTGGCTGAGGCGGATGAGAGTGACGCTTCGTTCCTCTATCTGCAGCCGATGATCTCCATCGTCACCAATGTCGATGCCGATCATATGACCACCTATGGCGGTGACTTCAACCGTCTGCGTCAGACCTTTTTGGAGTTTCTCCACCATCTGCCCTTCTATGGATTGGCAGTGCTCTGTGTGGATGATCCAGAAGTGCGTGACCTGATGCCGGAGATTACCCGCCAGGCGATCACTTACGGTACATCTGAAGATGCGGATCTGCGTGCCACCGATATCCGTCAAGAGGGGCTGCTGACCCACTTTACAGTGGTGCTTGCTGAGGGTGAGAACTTCCCCGTGAGTCTGAATATGCCTGGCCTACACAACGTACTAAATGCCTTAGCGGGTATCGCGGTGGCGTTGGAGCTGGGGGTATCCGTAGCGGCAATTCAGAAAGCGCTGGCCGGTTTCCAGGGCATTGGCAGACGTTTCCAGACTACTGACATCACCTTGGGTGATGGCCGAAATCTGATGCTGGTAGATGACTATGGTCATCACCCCAATGAGGTGGCAGCAACGCTAGAGGCCGTGCGTGGCGGTTGGCCGGATCGCCGTCAGGTGCTGGTGTTTCAGCCGCACCGTTACAGCCGTACCCAAGAGCAGTTCGATGATTTTGTGCAGGTCTTGTCGCGTCCTGATGTGCTGGTGCTGACAGAAGTCTATGCCGCTGGCGAGAATCCTATTGCCGGGGCGGATGGCCGCTCCTTGAGTCGGGCGATTCGTATGCGTGGACAGGTTGATCCGGTGTTTGTCGATCCTCTGACAGAGGTGCCGGATCTGCTGAAGGGACTGGTACAGGATGGTGACATTGTGATGCTGCTCGGTGCCGGCGATATCGGCATGGTGGCAGCCAATTTGGCGAAGCAGTGGACGAATGAGGGGGAGAACAGTGAATAGAGAGGCAAACAGAAAGTTGCACATGGGCTGTGGTGAATCCCTGCGTGGACTGCTGCCGGCGGTAGCTGGTAAAACGGCGGTGAAAATGACTCGCAAGCCTGAAAGAAAAACCACCAAGATGAAAAAGAGATTAATGGAGAGATGCCAGTGATGGCCGCCTTCGATCAGACAGTGCTGCGCGGCGAGATGCGTTATGACGAGCCACTGGCACGCCATACCACTTGGCGCGTGGGCGGTCCTGCTGATCGTTTTTATGCGCCTGCGGACAGTCAGGATCTGATTACCTTTTTGCAGCAATTATCTGCTGATGAGCCGCTGTTCTGGTTGGGACTGGGCAGTAATCTGCTAGTCAGGGACGGCGGCTTTCGCGGCACTGTTGTGGCTCTGCGCGGTTGTCTCGAAGAGATGGCGTTGGTTGATGATGTAACGCTGCGCGTCGAGGCCGGCGCGAGCTGTGCAAAGGTGGCGCGTTTTGCTGCACGAAATGGCCTTTGTGGCGCTGAGTTCCTGGCCGGTATTCCCGGCACTATAGGTGGTGCGTTGGCGATGAATGCCGGGGCCTTTGGGGGAGAGACCTGGGAGAGGGTCAGTAAGGTTGAGACCATTGATCAGCAGGGGCAAGTGTTCACCCGCACACCGGAGCAGTTTGAGATCGGCTACCGCCATGTAAAGGGTGAGCCGGGAGAGTGGTTTCTTGCAGCCTATCTGCAACTGGAACCTGGGGATGTTGATGCGGGGCAGGCGAAGATTCGCCAGTTGTTGAATCGTCGTTCCGAGACCCAGCCGACTGGATTACCCAGTTGTGGTTCGGTTTTTCGTAATCCGCCAGGTGATCATGCGGCGCGTCTGATTGAGCAGGCGGGTCTGAAAAACACCTGCATCGGTGGTGCCTGTGTCTCGGAGAAGCATGCCAACTTCATTATCAATAGCGGTAATGCCAAAGCGGCGGAGATTGAGGCGCTAATCAAGCTGGTACAGCAGCGGGTGCAGGAGATGAGTGGTATTGAGTTGAGAACCGAAGTGCGGGTGATCGGTGAGGAGTCTGGCCAATGAGCGTTACAGCAGCAGATTTTGGCAAAGTTGCCGTGCTGCTCGGTGGGCAGTCGGCAGAGCGAGAGGTGTCGCTGAAGAGCGGCCAGGCGGTTCTTGATGGACTGTTGAACAGAGGTGTGGATGCCCATCCGGTTGATCCCGGCGCTGATCTGCTGACGGTGCTGCAGGCTGAGCAATTTGATCGTGTCTTTATCGTGCTTCATGGCCGTGGTGGTGAAGATGGCGTGATTCAGGGGGCGCTTGAATCGGTTGGTCTGCCTTACACCGGTAGTGGTGTACAAGGTTCTGCGCTGGGGATGGATAAGCTGCGCTGCAAGTGGCTCTGGTGTGGTTTAGGGCTGCCCACGGCGCCTTTTGCTGTGCTGAGAAGCGATGCGGATCTGCCTCTGGCCGAGGAGTTGGGTTTCCCACTGATGGTCAAGCCCGTGCGTGAAGGCTCCAGTATTGGTATGGCGCGGGTTGATGATAGTGAAGCGCTGCTGGTCGCGTGGCGTGAAGCCTCCAAGTACGACAGTGAAGTGCTGGTGGAGCAGTGGATTGATGGCCCTGAATATACCGCCACTGTACTGGGTGATGAGGTGTTGCCGCTGATCCGTCTGGAGACGCCGAACACCTTTTACGACTATGAGGCCAAGTACCTGAATGAGACCACCAGCTACCACTGTCCCTGCGGGCTCTCGGAAGCGCGCGAACATGAGCTACAGGCGCTGGCGTTACAGGCCTTTCGCTCAGTTGGCGCCAGTGGTTGGGGACGTGTTGATCTGATGTTGGACCAGCAAGGCAACCCCAATCTGCTGGAGGTGAATACAGTGCCGGGAATGACAGACCACAGTCTGGTGCCGATGGCTGCCAGGGCTATGGATATCGATTTTGATGAGTTGGTTTGGAAGATTTTAGAGACCAGCCTGGAAATTAACTGATGGCAAAAGCGAAGCGCAAACAGAAGAGTGAAGAGCAGACGCCGCCATTTGATTGGCAGCGTGCAGGACGCTGGGCTGTCGCTTTGCTGTTGTTCAGCGTGATGGGGGCCGGGGCGGCTTGGGGAGTGATGCAGTTGCGTGATCCCAATGTGGTGCCTCTAAAAGTGGTGCGCATCGATGGCCAGTTTCGCCATCTTCAGCGCTCTGAATTGGAGCGGGCGGTAGGACAAGCAGTGCGCGGTAACTTTTTCACCGTGGATGTAGAGCGTATTCGCGCAGCGGCAGAGGCGTTGCCTTGGGTTGATACTGCCAGCGTGCGTCGTGTCTGGCCGGATACGCTGGTGATGAGTGTGGAGGAGCAACAGCCCCTCGCCGTGTGGGACAAGACCCGTCTGGTGAATCGCCGTGGTGAGGTGTTTGCCCCTCAACAGAAAGTATTGCCTGAAGGACTGCCCGCATTTATGGGGCCGGATGAGGATGCCAAGCGGGTGGTGAAGCGTTTTACTCAGATGAAGCAGCAGTTACAGCCATTGGCGCTGAATATTTCTCAGCTTGCTTTGGATCGACGCGGTGCCTGGACTTTGGGGCTGGAGAGTGAAGTGACACTGAAATTGGGACACACCGATGTGGATGAACGTTTGCAGCGCTTTATTCGCATCTACCCGGCACTACAGCGGGATCGTGGCCGGAGGGCCCGAACGGTTGATTTGCGTTACACCAACGGTGTCGCGGTGGATTGGCAATTGATTGAAACAGAAGAGACGTCTGCAGCAGCCGAACAGGGGGTTGCTCAGGGGGCAGGTATCAGCGTCCGAATGGGTGAAGGGCAAGTTTAGATGACCAAAAAAGCAGAAAAGAATCTGATTGTCGGGCTGGATATCGGCACCTCAAAAGTGGTGGCGATTGTTGGTGAGATGAAGCCGGATGATGAGATCGAGATTATCGGTATCGGCTCGCACCCTTCACGCGGCCTGAAAAAGGGCGTGGTGGTCAATATCGAATCGACTGTGCAGTCGATTCAGCGGGCCGTCGAAGAGGCCGAGCTGATGGCTGGCTGCGAGATCCACTCGGTTCACGCCGGGATTGCGGGTAACCATATTCGCAGCCTTAACTCACACGGTATCGTCGCGATCAAGGATCGCGAGACGACCCACGGCGATGTTGAGCGGGTGATCGATGCAGCCCGTGCCGTTGCTATCCCGGCCTATCAGAAAATTCTCCACATTCTGCCCCCGGAGTTCATCATCGATGAGCAGGAGGGGATCAAAGAGCCGGGGGGTATGTCTGGTGTGCGCCTGGAGGCGCGGGTACACATGGTGACCGGCGCGGTAAGCGCGGCCCAGAACATTGTTAAGTGTGTACGCCGTTGC
>JAKSCN010000668.1 GCA_022360595.1 Chromatiales bacterium | reverse complement strand
CGTGTAGTGAACCTACATAAGCGACTGATAACGCCGCTGGGCAAAAAATGGCCCTGGCCCGCCGGGTTGAGCCTGAAAAAGCACCACTCAGCGTTACTCGTCGCTTATTTGGAACGACCAAACTGCACTCCTCGTGCCTTGATGGGTGCTTTTTCAGGCTCAACAGTGACAATCAAATTAGTGTCAACAGGCCCTAGGGTCTGACGCCTTGGTGCATGGAGCGTCATAAAGTGTGGTAAAGAAAAAAGGCTTGTGGTTTAACGCCTCAAGCCTTTTTAACGCTGTTTAGCGTCACGCTAGTGGAGTGGGTTTCGTGTCACCACCGGTGTCTCATCAGCCGTTATCCGCCACTCCACTTCATTACCGTCCGTACTGAAATGTGGGCGCGCCTGTTCACCTGCCTGCTGCAGTCTGTCCGGGCAACGGCTGCGTTCAAAGGTGAAGTGCTCCCGGTCCTGATAGTGGATTGCGCAGTGGCTCTCATTGGCCATCATCAAATAGGCCACATAGCGGCCGTCACTGCTGATGACCGGATGGTGGTTATCGCCTGACTTCATATCACTGAAACGGCTTACCGAGTGACTGTTCCAGTCATAGATGTAAATCTGACGGGTTGTGGTGTTCTTGTATTGGTCAAACAGGATGGTTTCACCCATCGCATCGATAGCCGGATGGCCAGCAGGTTGCGCCATAACAGCGGGTATGCGCTCGGTGTGCTGGGTGTGCCGATCGAAGACGAATATGTCAGCAACGCCGTTATCTTCTCCACTGGTCAGATTGCTCGCGTCGCTCTGGAAGACGATGCGCTTGGCCAGTCCATCCATCGCTGGATAGCTGCTGGCGCCATCTGCCGCTGCACCGGTTATACCCCGGCTGACCAGCATCACTTGCCCGGCGGCCAGATCATATAAGTAGATGTCCGACAAGCCATTATCATCCGCGAATGTCAGGCCGGTCTCGGTGGCGAACAGAATATGCTCTTCTCTTGCGTCGATGAAGATATCCGTTGCTATGGCTGCATGTCTGTTCAACAAGGTGCGAAGGCTCGACGGTAGCTCATCTTGAGTAAGGCTGCGCGGTTTATTAATCGCCAATGGCTGTGGGCTGCCGCCGGGTGTGACCTGGGGTTTGGCGGTGGCCGATGCCGCTATCGATTTTGTGCTCGACGCATAGCCTGTGATATCCACATTGGCGCCGGCCTTAAAGCTGGTGCCTGATGCGGCCGTAAATCCCTGTCCAAGGTTGATGAGAGGCGCCTTAAACACCACATCGGCGTTGTTGGCAACCGTCACCGTGGATTGCGTGGTGATGGATGTTGTCGCGATACAGGCCTCTTTACCGGTGTAGGTTTTGCCACTGATGACAGGGTTCACCGAATTTGCACAGCCTGTTTCACCGCCTGTGTAGGAGGCGGTGAGTGTGACGTTGGAGTAGCTTGTATAGCCATTCAGGAGGATGTAGTAGGTGCCGACTAAAGGGGTGCTAAATGTACATGTTTCGCTATTTCCATTTAAGTATGGCGCGCAATCGTGGCTGTTCGTGCTCGGGTGTGAGCCAAAGCGGACGTATAGATCGACATCCCCGCTCCCACCTGATGTCCCAATGATGAGATTCGATGCACCCGAAGGGACATCTAACGCATAGTAGGCACTACTGTTCTGGGCGCCGGAGAGCCCGGTCAATGGTGTGCCATTCTGCAGTTGTTGTGTGCTGATAGCGGTAAAACTGAAGCTCACTGAGCAATTGCTGGCAATTGCCCCGGTGGTGTAGGTGGAGGTGTTCCAGCTTCCGGCAGGACAGGTGCCGCCCACGTTGTCGACATTGTAGTTGTTATCGGCTGTTACCGTGAAACTGGCGGTCGCGCCGCTGTTCACTGTCTGTGAACTGGGTGTTACGCTGCCGCCGGTGCCGGCGGTTGCGCTGACACTATATTGCACGCCGGTTGGCGGGTAGCGTGAGGCCATCCCCGACTGATCGTTGGCGCTCAAATGATTCCGTTGTCCTATCAGATAGAGCCATGAACTGTAGGCGGGCAAGGGTTCAATAGTGTTCTGGCCATTCTTCGTGAAAGCTGTTCTACCGTAGTGCATGACGGAATCAAAGTCATAATCACCGTAGTTGGTGGTCGAGGCTTTATCAAAATTATGCTCTTTTCCCGATGTGATATTTTCCGTCAGGATGTTTACATAACTATCCCGGTCGGACCTCGATTGCTCATGTAGCAGCCCCAGTGCATGGCCAATCTCATGAGCGATAATAAATTTATAGCTCCAGTTGTAGATGCCCATCTCCTGTTTACCACCGATCATGCCAACATAGGACCAGTTGCCCGGATCGTTCTTGACATAGATGTAATTGGGCTGATTGGTTCTGGCGACGAAAGTGACGCCCGCCACCGCTGACCACTCCGCCGCGGCATCGAGCCACGCCTGTTGATGGGCGCTGGTGACACCCGGGTCAAATTCATAGTAGACCGTTCCGCCAGACCACTTGGTGCTGGTGAAGCCGCTTTTAACGGTAATGTCGTTAACAGGAAAACGCATGTCATCGATCTGAACATATTCGGCGTTGGGCGTTGTACCGCGCTGAACACTGGTCAGAGCCGATGCCACTGCCTGGCGGTGTGAATCTTTTTCCTGCTTGCTGAAATTCGCCAGCTCGGTGGCGTCAGGGAAAAAGACTGCTGAAAGCGCATGACATGATAGAGACCAAAGAAGCAGACCCAAGTAGGCCTTTTGTGTTCTTTTTTTTGCGATAGCCATAGTAAACCTCTTCAGCAGGTATGCTTGGGACCTGTTAACAGTAATTTGATCGTCACTCTTGAGCTTAAAAAGCATCAATCAAATTTTGTGTTAACAGACCTGAATATAAGGTTCGTCAATTTCGTTGGTTTTATCAGTGAAGCCTGTAGCAGTATTGCATTCTGGTAGCGGATATTGCTTTATCAAACTATGGGTAGTCTTATCTCCCAGGCATGAGGAGCGATAGAAAAACAGAAGTGTGTTCCTTGTACCCTGATCGGCGCTCTTTCAATTCAGCAATGGCAATCAAATTAGCGTTAACAGGTCCATCAGGCTAAAAAGATACCAAGCTTGCTCTTTACGTCAGGCCAGGCCGCTTTGAAGTGTGATCTGTTGCGCTTGTCGCGCCCTTGATCAATCGAATCGGTATCTAACTTTATCGTCATAAAATTGCGATTCTTAAGATGCCCATTATGCAGGGTTTAGCCTTTTGTTTTTTCAGGCAATCGGGAGGGTAGGGGGCGGTATTGTTTATCTGTTGAACGTGGTCTTTTTTAGTGTCCTACCGAAGCGAGCGATCACCATTTCAAGACACTGCAAGTAGCGTTACCGGTCAGGTGATAGGTGCCACGGTAGAGGGCATTGTTGGCGGTAGTCAGCGTTTGTCTATCGTTGAAGGTTCAACTGTTTGGGTGCAGAAGATCAGGCATGTCCTGCAAAGAAAAAAGGCTTAAGGTACAACACCTTAAGCCTTTTTAATGTTGGCTCCCCCGACTGGGCTCGAACCAGTGACCCACGGATTAACAGTCCGTTGCTCTACCAACTGAGCTACAGGGGATCTGTTTGAGGCGCGTATATTAATCGTCCCATAGGGTCAGGTCAATAGCCTATGTAAAAAAAACTTAACCGCATGAAATCTTTGATCCATCCGGGCGTTTTTCCGCGACTCGCGGCCGTCCGGTGTTGGATAAAATGACTGCTTTGGCAGCTCCGATTTTGGCCGGATCGCAGAACTCCATGGTGGCGGTTGAACCCGATCCCATACCCGAGGGGAGATAGACAATAGTCTTGCGGCCGTACTCGCTGGTAGAGCTGAGAATGGTGATGCGCGCCTCGTTCGGCTGGTGGTGGGCGAGCAGGGGCTCGTCGCTATCATGCTGGCGGTTCTTGTTGAGATCGGCAAAGACGATGAAACCGTGTTGCCACTCGGTCGACTGGTTGCAGCGCTCACCGTCCGCACTGGCGCAAAGCACACTGTTCTGGCCCTGCTTGATCGCTTCGCTGCGGGCCAGGTGCAGATAGTGGACTACATGATTGACCTCACTGGTCACCGTTGCGTTGGCCTGCAGGGCCTGAAAGGTGGGTACTGCGATGGCCAATAAAATACCCGCTATTGTGAGTGCAATGACCAGTTCTATCAGCGTAAATCCCCGCTGGGAGGATGCTGGTTTATCCATACCTCAAACTCCAATCCTTGGATAAATAACAGTTGCATCGTCCTGATGCTTTCCGGCCAGTGAGGATATGAAAAAGGGCGGCGCCGATAAATCGGCCACCGCCCTGTTATGTGTAAGGTTTTTCTGACTGTCGGCTTACTGGCCGAGCACTTTTTCGAGGCGATCCAAAGCGTTGGTCAGGTTCTCCATGCTGGTGGCGATGGAGATACGGACATGCCCGGGCAAGCCGAATGCGGTGCCGGGCACCAGCGCCACACCGGCGTTCTCGATCAGGTACTCGGCCAACTCCAGATCGTTACTGATGCCGTCCAGCTTATCGATCGCCTCCTGCACACTTGGGAAGGTGTAGAAGGTGCCGTCCGACGGCAGGCAATTAACGCCCGGGATCTTGTTGAGTCGCTCAACCACATAGTCATGACGTTGTTTAAAGTGGGTCAGCATCTCATCGATACACTCCTGTGGACCCTCCAGCGCCGCCTGGGCCGCCACCTGGGCAATGGAGGTGGGGTTTGAGGTGCTTTGCGACTGGATCTTTTTCATCGCTTTGATGATGCTCTCCGGGCCGCCCGCGTAGCCGATACGCCAGCCGGTCATGGAGTAGGCCTTGGAGACACCATTCAACACCATGCAGCGATCTTTCAGTCCGGGGCAGGCGTTGAGGATGTTGACGAACGGTTTGCCGGTCCAACGGATATGCTCATACATATCATCCGTGGCCACCACAATCTTGGGATGCTCTAGCAACACATCGCCCAGCGCTTTCAACTCCTCTTCGCTATAGGCCATGCCGGTCGGGTTGGAGGGGCTGTTGATCACCACCAGTCGGGTTTTTTCGGTGATAGCCGCTTCCAACTGTGAAGGGGTGATCTTGAAGTGCTGATCAGCACCGGCGTTGATATAGACAGGAACGCCGCCCGCCAGAATCGCCATATCCGGGTAGGAGACCCAGTAAGGCACCGGAATAATCACCTCATCATCTGGGTCCAGAATCGCCTGGGCCAGATTGTAGAAGCTCTGCTTACCGCCGCAAGAGACCAGGATCTCCTCCGGCTTATAGTCGATCTGGTTATCGCGCTTGAACTTATTGATGATCGCCTGTTTCAACGCAGGTGTGCCATCCACCGCGGTGTATTTGGTGAAGCCTTCGCTGATCGCCTTGGTGGCGGCCGCTTTGATGTGATCCGGCGTATCGAAATCCGGTTCGCCGGCACCGAGGCCGATAACATCTTTACCGGCAGCGCGCATCTCATTAGCGCGTGCGGTAATCGCTAAAGTAGGGGAGGGCTTAACTGCCTGTACGCGGGTGGAAAGCTTGATACTCATCGTTATGTAACCCGAAATCGCTGTTTATGGTTTGTTTTTCCCGGACTATTTTCCAGGGTGCCTTTTCTTAGGGCCTGTTAACACTAATTTTATCGCCACCTATTTTGAAGAGACCAAACTGCGCCCCTCGTCTCCTTGTGCCCTGGTTGGTGCTTTTTAGGCTCAACGGTGGCAATCAAAGTTAGTGTTAACAGGCCCTAACACACCTGCAATAATAGCTAATCCGACGAGCAAGCAGAATCCCTAAATGACAAAAGATTTTCAATTGGTATCAAAATTCAGTCCCGCCGGGGATCAGCCCGGTGCGATCGAACGTCTGCTGGAGGGTATAGAGGACGGCGAAGCGGGTATGACGCTGCTCGGTGTGACCGGTTCGGGCAAGACCTTCACCATTGCCAATGTCATTCAAGAAACTCAGCGCCCCACCATCATACTGGCCCACAACAAAACTTTGGCGGCGCAACTGTACGGTGAGATGAAAGAGTTTTTCCCACATAACTCGGTCGAATACTTCGTCTCCTATTATGATTACTACCAGCCCGAGGCTTATGTCCCTTCCTCGGATACTTTTATTGAGAAGGACGCCTCGGTCAACGAACACATCGAACAGATGCGCCTCTCCGCCACCAAGGCGTTGCTGGAGCGGCCCGACACCATCATTGTCGCCACTGTCTCCTGCATCTATGGTTTGGGTGATCCACGCTCCTACCTGAGCATGGTGCTGCACCTCTCCCGTGGCGAGATTATCGACCAGCGGGCGATACTGCGCCGTCTGGCCGAGCTGCAGTACACCCGTAATGAGGTGGAGCTGCATCGCGCCACCTATCGGGTGCGTGGCGATGTGATCGATATCTACCCGGCCGAGTCCGATAGCGAAGCGGTGCGGGTTGAGATGTTCGACGATGAGATCGAATCGATCTCCCTGTTCGATCCACTTACAGGCGAGGTGCGCCAAAAAGTGCCGCGCTACACCATCTACCCCAAATCCCACTACGTGACACCGCGTGAGACTCTGTTGGATGCGGTAGACAAGATCAAGGTTGAGTTGAAAGAGCGCCTGGAGCAACTGCGCGACAACCAGAAGCTGGTTGAGGCCCAACGGCTGGAGCAGCGCACCAAGTTTGATATCGAGATGATCATGGAGCTCGGCTACTGCGCGGGCATCGAGAACTACTCACGCTACCTATCCGGCCGCGCCGCTGGCGAACCGCCGCCGACGCTGCTTGATTACCTGCCGGACAGTGCCCTGCTGGTGGTGGACGAGAGCCACGTCTCCGTTCCCCAGGTAGGGGGGATGTTTCGGGGTGACCGCTCGCGTAAAGAGACCCTGGTCGAGTACGGTTTTCGACTGCCCTCGGCGCTGGACAACCGCCCCCTGCGCTTTGAAGAGTTTGAAGCGCGGGCGCCGCAAACCATCTACGTCTCGGCCACACCGCGCGATTATGAACTGGAACGCTCCGGCGCCGTTGTTGAACAGGTGGTGCGCCCGACCGGGCTGGTCGACCCTGAACTGGAGATCCGCCCAGCCACCACCCAAGTGGACGATCTGCTCTCCGAAATCGTCAAAACTGTCGAGAAAGAGGAGCGTGTGCTGGTGACAACCCTCACCAAACGCATGGCCGAAGATCTTACCGACTACCTCAATGATCATGGTGTGCGGGTGCGCTATCTGCACTCCGATATCGACACCGTCGAGCGGGTGGAGATTATCCGCGATCTGCGCCTGGGCGAGTTTGATGTGCTGGTCGGCATCAACTTATTGCGTGAAGGGCTGGACATGCCGGAGGTCTCGCTGGTGGCGATTCTGGATGCCGACAAAGAGGGTTTTCTCCGCTCCGAAGGCTCCCTGATTCAGACCATTGGCCGCGCCGCGCGTAACGCCAACGGCCGGGCGCTGCTCTACGCCGACAAGATCACCGGCTCGATGCGGCGGGCGATCGATGAGACAAACCGCCGCCGGGAGAAACAACTGGCCCATAACGAAGCCCACGGCATCACGCCCAAAACCATCAAGAAAGCTATTGCGGATATCATGGAAGGGGCATATCCTGGTGCTCAACTACCACCAAAGGCGTATGCCAAAGTGGCTGATGAGGAGGCAGAATATGCAGCCTTGACGCCGCAGCAGATGGCCAAACGGATCAAGGCCCTCGAAAAAGCGATGTATCAACACGCCAAGAATCTCGAGTTTGAAGAGGCCGCCCGGGTGCGGGATCAGATCCGCCATCTGAAAGAGACGGGCGTGCTGGCTTAGGGTCATGACATTTGTCTATTGAACCCGGTTTTTTATAGTACGGCTATAGATTGAAGGCTAGGGCCTGTGGCAGTGATGATCAAATTAGTGTTAACGGGCCCTAAGTCGATTTATACTCTGTAACAATTTTTAACGTAAAAGCCACCGGCTCAAACCGGGGTGATTATTGTTTAAAGGAAACCCTGTGCGCATCGCGATTCTTGAAGACGACCTGGATCAAGCCAATCTGTTAAAACTCTGGCTGGAGGGGAGTGGCCACATCGCCCATATCTTCACCGAGTCCGAAGCGCTTCAAAAGGAGATGCGCCGTGGCAGTTTCGATCAGCTGATCCTCGACTGGGAACTGCCCGTCTCATCCGGTTTGGAAGTGCTCAAGTGGGTGCGCAGCAATAGCGACTGGGACGTACCCGTGCTGTTCACCACCGTGCGCGATACCGAAGAGGATATCGTCACCGCGCTGGAAGCGGGGGCGGATGACTACATGGTCAAACCCCTCTCAAAGGCGGTCACCCTGGCGCGTGTCCACGCCTTGGGACGGCGTGCCCGCACCGGTAAACAGAGCGAAGAGAAGCGCTTCACCATTGCCGGCTTCACCTTTGATCTGAAAGAGAGCTCCATCTCCCAGAATGACACGCCGATCGACCTCACCGAACGCGAGTTCAAGCTGGCTATCATGCTGTTCAACAACATTGGTCGTCTGATTTCACGTGATCACCTGCTCGAAACCGTCTGGGGCATCTCCACCCAGGTGGCGACCCGTACCGTTGATACCCACGTCAGCCGTCTGCGCCAGAAGCTTGGCTTGGTGCCGGAGAACGGTTGGCACCTGAAGGCGGTCTATCAGCACGGCTACCGCCTGGAACAGCTTGACGACAGCCAGGCGGCCTAGGGCCTGTTAACACTCATTTGATTGTCGCTGCTGATACAGTCGATCCATCAGCGTTAGGAGTTGTTCGAGGGCCTGTTCAATGGGCTCAATGCTCAGCGGTTGCCGCTCAAGCTGGGCGATGATCTGTAGCTCCAGCGCTCTGGCCAGCTCCGACAGCTCGGGAAAACCGTAGCCACCGCCCGAACCGGCAATGCGGTGGGCCTGCACCTTCAGCGCCCTCAGCCCCTCATCGGGGGCGGTTCGAACCTGCTCCAGGGCACTGTGGAGCTCCGCTTTCTTGCCTGGCAGGCTATCGATGTAGAGGGCTTGTAGTTGGGCAAACTGGGCCTGCTCTTCACTGTTTAACATATACTCTCTTTTCACCCCTCCGCCAGCAAGGTGGCGACAGACTCTTTCAAGTGTTTGGGGTCAATCGGTTTCTGCAGGTATTCATCAAACCCCCCTTTTGCCGCCATGCTCTCCGAAGCGGCCGCGGTCATGGCGATAATCGGCCCTTTGTAGCCCGCTTCACGCAACTGTTGGGTCGCCTCGGCGCCGTCCAGCTTGGGCAGATTGATATCCATTAGAATCAGATCCGGCTGCTGTTGCAAGGCTCGCTCTACTGCCGACTGCCCATCGGCACAGAGGGTGATGGTGTAGCCGTCCCCCTGTAGATAGAGCATCAGCAGCGCCTGAATATCGGGGTCGTCTTCGGCGATCAGAACACTGCCCGATCGAGTAGCGGCATGTGGGGCGGCCGGTTGCACCGCTTTGACCGTCACTTCAAAGGTGAACTGACTGCCGTCCTGGTTTGAGCGGGTGAGGTGCAAATCACCTCCCATGGCGCGGGCAATCTCACGGCTGATGGCCAGCCCCAGCCCGGCACCTTTCTGGTGGCCGTTCTCCAGATTCTGCTGGAAAGGTTCAAATATCTTATACCGCATGGCGGCGGGTATGCCGGGACCGGTGTCAGTGATCGAGACGGTTAAGCGCTCATCCCGCCAGTCGGCGTCGATGGCGATGCTGCCCTGATCGGTAT
>JAKSCN010000277.1 GCA_022360595.1 Chromatiales bacterium | reverse complement strand
CCCAAGCGGCGGGCGTGCAGAGCTTGTCGGCGAAACAGTTGGAGCTGCTCACGCAGGGCATCACTGGCACCCTGAGGCATCTTCAGGCGTCCACCATAGACAGGATCACCCACCATCGGGTAGTGGATATGGGCCATGTGGACGCGAATCTGGTGGGTGCGACCCGTCTCTAAAAACACTTTCAGATAGGTATGCGAACGGTAACGCTCGATCACTCGGTAGTGAGTCACCGCTGGTTTGCCCGAGCGCACCACCGCCATCTTGGTGCGCTGACTGGGATGCCGCCCGATGGGCTCATCGACCATACCACCCGCGGTCATCACACCCGTGACCACCGCCCGATACTCACGTTTGATCTCGCGGGCCTGGAGCTGTTCGATCAGCGACTTGTGAGCACCTGGCGTTTTTGCCACCACCAAGAGGCCACTGGTCTCCTTATCCAGGCGGTGGACAATGCCGGCACGTGGTAGCTGAATAAGGTTTGGCTCGTGGTGAAGCAGTCCATTCTGCAGCGTGCCGTCAGGATTGCCTGCCGCCGGATGGACTACCAATCCAGCCGGTTTATTGATCACAAGGATCTGATCATCCTCGTGGATGATGGCCAGATCCAGCGGCTGGGGCTTACACTCCACCTGCTCTTCCAGCACCACCTCCAGCGTTACCCGCTCGCCTCCCACCACTTTGTCCCGCGGGCGATGACACTGACCATCAACCGTAACCAGCCCCTCTTTAATCCACTGTTGCAGTCGGCTGCGGGAGAAATCGGGAAATAGCAGGGGCAGCACCTGATCCAGGCGTTTTCCCGCCATACTCAGCTCGATGGTGGCAGTGATCTGTTCGTGTTGCGGATCCAAGGTATCGCCTTCTTTAAAAATCAATAGTATCGCGCTTTGAAATTTAATCGCGCGATTTCGTGCCCGGTCCCCATTTTGGGGTATACTTCGCTCTTTTAAACCAATTATCCCGACTTCAGGTAATAATGGCTATTATTCGTTCCCTGATTTTACTACTGGCTCTCGCCACCCTAAGCGCCTGCTCACTGCTACCCGAGCAGATCGACGAGACTAAAGGCTGGAGTGCCCAGAAGTTCTACAACGAGGCTTCTGCCGCCATGGCGGATGGCGACTACCAGACTGCCATCAAATATTATGAAAGCCTGGAAGCGCGTTATCCGTTTGGCCGCTACGCCATGCAGGCGCAGCTCGATGTGGCTTACGCCTACTATAAGGATGGCGACAACGAGTCGGCCATCGCAGCAGCCGATCGCTTCATCAAGCTGCATCCGCGCAATCGCTTTGTTGATTACGCTTACTATCTAAAGGGTGTGGTCAACTTCAACCGTAACCTGGGCTTTTTGGCGCGCTTCTTCCCTACCGATGCCTCACAACGTGACGCCAGCGCCACACTCAGCTCATTCAACGACTTTTCTGAGCTGGTCAACCGCTTTCCTAACAGCGAATATGCGCCGGATGCCCGTAAGCGCATGATCTACCTACGCAATAACCTGGCAATGAACGAACTGCATGTAGCACGCTACTACATGAAGCGGGGGTCTTATATCGCAGCAGCCAATCGCGCCAAGACCATCGTGGAGAAGTACCAACGCACACCGGCTGTCAAAGAGGCGCTGGAGATCATGGTTGAAGCCTATAATATTCTGGAGCTGCCAGAGCTGTCGGCTGACGCACAGCGGGTTCTGGCGATGAATGAGCAGCGCGGCGCCTTTGATATTCCAGCCAATGATGCCGATGAAGGGCCGTCGCTAGGGCGTAAGATATGGGATTATTTCAAAATGGATGAAAACTGATTGGATAGAGCCTGACATACTCGGAAAGAGTACGTCAGGCTTCAATAAAAGCGACTGAATCAGATGGCTGATTCATCCTCCTCGCCGGTACGAATACGCACCACTTTCTCAATACTCGAGACAAAAATCTTACCGTCGCCAATTTTGCCTGTGCGCGAAGCGTTGGTGATCGCCTCAATACATTCGTCAAGCTGACTGTCGTTAATGACAATCTCAATTTTCACCTTAGGCAGAAAATCGACCACATATTCAGCACCGCGATAGAGTTCCGTGTGACCTTTTTGACGCCCAAAGCCCTTCACCTCGGTGGCAGTCATGCCGGTGATGCCTACCGCAGACAGCGCTTCACGGACATCATCAAGCTTAAAGGGTTTAATAATCGCATCAACTTTCTTCATTGCAGTTACGCTCCAG
This sequence comes from Chromatiales bacterium, assembly GCA_022360595.1. Classification (GTDB taxonomy): domain Bacteria; phylum Pseudomonadota; class Gammaproteobacteria; order Chromatiales; family Chromatiaceae; genus BM503. The sequence goes on along the minus strand of JAKSCN010000277.1, from coordinate 4,439 downwards.
TTTCACAATCTCTTCTGCCAGTTGGCGGTAAATTTGATCCCTGAATGATAAAGGTTTTTTGTCACTATTTGGAGGTTGAATATCCGCTGGTAAGCGGGTAGCGACGATCCCGGCCAAACGCCCGTTTGGTAATTTTCACCCCAGGCGGCGCCTGGCGGCGTTTATATTCGTTGCGATCGACCAGTCTTGTCACCCGACGAACAATCACCTCATCGAATCCAGCCGCGACAATTTCATCAAACGACTGGTCCAGCTCCACGTAGCGCTCCAGGATAGAATCCAGCACCTCGTAAGGCGGCAGGCTGTCGGAGTCTTTCTGATCCGGAGCCAGCTCTGCAGAAGGAGGGCGCTCGATCACTCGCCAAGGAATGATCTCCCGGTCACGATTGATATAACGCGCCAAGCTATATACCAACAATTTGGGCAGATCTTTGATCGGCGCAAAACCACCTGCCATATCGCCGTATAGCGTGGCATAGCCCACTGACATCTCACTCTTATTGCCGGTAGTGAGTAAGATCTTCCCTTTCTTATTGGAGATCGCCATCAGGATAATGCCGCGACAGCGGGCCTGAATATTCTCCTCGGTGACATCCCGTTCGGTACCGGCAAACTCCTCGCTGAGCATCTCCAAAAAGGCGTTAAACGCGGGTTCAATGGGAATGGAACTGTGTTGGACACCTAATATGTCGGCCTGCTTAATCGCATCCTCATTGCTCATATCAGCAGTGTAACGGGAGGGCATCATCACCACTTCCACCTGCTCGGCCCCCAACGCCTCAACGGCAAGGGCCATGGTCAGCGCCGAATCGATACCGCCGGAGAGACCAATGACCGCGCCATGAAAACCGTTTTTATGGACATAGTCGCGAATACCGTGCACCACTGCCTGGTGGACACCCGCTTCCAGACTGGGGGTTGGACAGATCGCCGCAGGGCGGGGGTGAACCTGAGTTTTTGTAACCTCGAACTCAGCTACCGCCAGCTCTTCAGCAAAATAGCACTGGCGCTGGGTCAGACCGCCTTGGGCATCCACCACAAAGGAGCCGCCATCGAATACCAGTTCATCCTGACCACCAACCAGATTGACGTAGACAATCGGTACACCATTCTCTAGCGCTCGCTTCTGCAACAGCTCTTCGCGCTCTGGCGCTTTACCCGAGTGGAAAGGCGACGCGTTGAGGTTGAGTAATAGTTGAGCACCCGCCTCAGTGGCACGCCGGGCTGGCGCCCTGTACCAGATATCTTCACAGATCGTAACCCCGAGTGTGGTCCCCTTCAGCTCCCAGACACAGGTCCCTTTGCCTTGTTCAAAATAGCGCTTCTCATCGAATACGCTGTAGTTGGGCAGCAGCGCCTTATCATATTCGGCGATGATCATGCCATCACGAATGACACCCGCACTATTGAACAAATTTCCTTCCTGGCAACGTGGGTAACCGAGCACCACATCGATGCCGCTGATCTGCTTAGCCAGCGCAGCCAGTTCAGTCTCAACGGCTCGAATGAAATCGGGACGCAACAGCAGATCTTCAGGTGGATAACCGGTTAACGTTAACTCGGGAAAAACAACAACATCTGCCTGCTGCTCATCACGCGCCTGAGTGGCCGCCTCTAATACCCGCTGGGCATTACCGGCAATATCACCAACCAGAAAATTGAGCTGCGCCATGGAGATTCGGAGCATAGAGGGATCACCTGCATTTATGAAAAAACCGCCAACGGCCATACCGAAGGCGGCTTTATACTATAGCTCATCGGTGCGGAGTCAACACGCCCCACACCCGCCGGCAATGCTTATTTCATCATATCCAGCATCTGGCTGCCGATGTCGGCAGGTGAGCGGACAGTCGCTACGCCTGCAGCGTCCAGGGCAGCGAATTTGCCATCGGCAGTACCTTTACCGCCGCTAACAATTGCGCCAGCGTGGCCCATACGTTTGCCTGGAGGCGCAGTAACACCCGCGATGTAGGCGACCACCGGTTTGGTCACATAATCTTTGATGTATTCAGCCGCATCTTCCTCGGCAGTACCACCAATCTCACCGACCATCACGATACCTTCGGTCTGAGGGTCTTCCTGGAACAGTTCCAAGCAGTCAATGAAGTTCATACCGTGAATAGGGTCACCACCGATACCGACACAGGTACTTTGACCAAGACCCGCTTTGGTAGTCTGATGAACCGCTTCATAGGTCAGCGTACCGGAACGGGAGACGATACCGATCTTGCCGGGCTGATGGATCATGCCGGGCATGATACCGATTTTGCACTCACCGGGCGTAATCAGACCTGGGCAGTTGGGGCCGATCAGACGGCAGTCGTACTCAGCCAGTGCCGCTTTGACCTTCAACATATCGAGAACCGGAATGCCCTCTGTAATACAGGCGATTACTTTGATACCTGCACTGGCGGCTTCCAGGATCGCATCTGCGGCAAAGGCAGCAGGTACGTAGATCATAGTGGCGTCGGCGCCTGTCTCATCGACAGCATCGTGAACGGTGTTAAAAACCGGCAGATCGAGATGTTTCTGGCCGCCTTTACCTGGTGTTACACCGCCCACCATATTGGTGCCGTAAGCCAGCGCCTGTTCAGTATGGAATGTGCCCTGCTTGCCGGTAAAACCCTGACAGATGACACGCGTATCTTTATTGATAAGAATGCTCACAATTTATCTTCCTGTATCCGGTGTTCAGCTGTTGGCTGCGGCTGCAACCACTTTCTCGGCGCCTTCTGACAAGTCAGCGGCAGTCTCGATCGCCAGTCCGCTATTAGCCAGTTTTTCCAGGCCCTGCGGGGCGTTGGTGCCTGCCAGACGCACCACTACAGGTACGTTGACGCCTACCTCTTTCACCGCTTGGATGATGCCATCAGCAATCAGATCGCAACGTACGATGCCGCCAAAGATATTGACGAATACCGCCTGAACCTTGCTGTCGGAGAGAATCAGTTTGAACGCCTCGGCTACACGCTCGGCAGTAGTGCCACCGCCAACGTCTAGGAAGTTGGCCGGCGCGCCGCCTTTTAGCTGCACCAAATCCATGGTCGCCATCGCCAGACCGGCGCCATTCACCATGCAACCGATGTTGCCGTCCAGGGTGATGTAGTTGAGATCGTGCTCCGCCGCTTTGGCTTCGCGCTCATCTTCCTGGCTGATGTCACGCAGCGCCATCAATTCCGATTGGCGGTAGAAGGCGTTGTCATCAAGGTTGATCTTGGCGTCAAGCGCCAACAGATCACCCGCCTTGGTAACCACCAGAGGGTTGATCTCGACCAGACTGGCATCACTATCGATAAACATCTGGTACAGACCCATCATAAAGGTGTTGAACTGCTTGATCTGCGCACCTTCCAGCTCCAGTGCGAAAGCCAGCTTACGGCACTGGTATCCCTGCAGGCCCGCCGCTGGATCAACGTGGATGGTGTGAATCTTTTCAGGTGTCTCTTCCGCCACCTCTTCGATGTTCATACCACCAGCACTGGAGGCCATGAACAGAATCTTCTTTTCGGCCCGGTCCACCAGAACACTCAGATAGAGTTCGCGGGCGATATCGGTAGGCTCCTCAATCAACAAGGTATTGATCGGCAATCCAGGCTCACCGGTCTGTTTGGTGACCAGCATACTACCCAACAAACGCTGCGCTTCTGACTCAACCGCATCCAGGCTATCGACCAATACAACGCCACCCGCTTTACCACGCCCACCGGCATGTACCTGCGCTTTTACGACCCAACGCTCTCCACCTAGCGTCTGCGCAGCCTCACGGGCATCGTTTACCGTATTCGCCGGCGTTCCCTTGGAGACAGGGATACCGTATTTTGCGAATAACTGTTTGGCTTGATATTCATGTAGATTCATTCTTTGCAACCAGTCCGCTGAAAAAAAGTGCTATTCTGTTCCAAATTCGGCAAATAATCAAAATAAAAAGATACCCTGATAAAATTAGATTATGGGATTACGACTTTTCATAACCCTGCTTGCAATCTGGTTGATTTTCATATGGATTCGGAAGATCTATCAGAAGCATAGGCAATCGACTGCTAAAAAAACACCTCCGCCGGCCGTAGACATGGTGCAATGCGAGCAGTGCGGCACACATCTGCCAAAACCGGAGTCGATCGAGCAGGATGGGCATTTTTTCTGCAGTAGAAACCACTTACTGCAATGGAAGAACGATAAAGTGGAATGAGCATCAAGGAATCTGCAGAAGCCTTGGGCTATATCTGCGTCAATTCTCATGAGTTTAGCTGACACCCAAGATCACCCAGTCGCGGATACCGCTTCGCCTTCTGAGCAGGATATCTCCAAAATCCCGCTGACAATCTATTTTCTCTATCGAACCCTGCTGGGATCGGTTCTGGCTATTCTCTTTTTTACCCGTACAAGTGATTCGATTCTCGGGCAGCATAATCCCCAGCTATTTGCGCTGGTAATTTTTG
>JAKSCN010000281.1 GCA_022360595.1 Chromatiales bacterium | reverse complement strand
GCCCGCCGGGTTGAGCCTGAAAAAGCACCACTCAGCGTTACTCGTCGCTTATTTGGAACGACCAAACTGCACTCCTCGTGCCTTGATTGGTGCTTTTTCAGGCTCAACAGTGACAATCAAATTAGTGTCAACAGGCCCTAAGCACCAAACCACGCACTATTATCAACCACCCCGGACAATGCACGCGCTGAAAAGGTGCAGAACAACGCTGTCCTTTAATATTCAAGCCACATTTTCCCTGACTCCCGCCTCCTGGTATGCAGATTGCAATACTGGATATTCAATTCAGCAATGCAGATTTGGCCAACTTGGATATTTTACTCGTGGATAGCTGCACAGAGCGCGGTGCTCTGCTCGCAGACACTTTACAGAATGAGGGGTTCAGACTGGTTGCCGTGTTGTCGCTAGAGGATGATCTGCTCAATGCTGTAGAACAGCACTCACCTGATGCCGTCATTATTGATCTGGAATCACCCGGGCGTGACACCCTCGACACGGTGCGCTCACTCCAGTCCACCCTCCCCCGACCCCTGGTGATGTTTTCGCAGAATGGTGAGCCCGACTTGATCCGCAAAGCGGTAACTGCCGGTGTAACCGCTTATGTTGTGGATGGCATTCAGACCAAACACATCAACCCCCTGCTTGATGAGGCGATTGTTCGCTTTGAGCAGCACCAAGCTTTGGAAGCGGAGTTAGCGGCCACTAAGGCGCAACTCCAACAGCGCAAGCTGATTGAGAAGGCCAAGGGTATAGTGATGAAACAGCGTGGCTGCGACGAGGGAGCAGCCTACCAACTGCTACGCACTCAGGCGATGCGACAAAATAAGAAGCTTGTCGATGTGGCGGATAGTGTGATCACCGCTGCTGAGCTGCTCGATCCCTAGGGAGCCTAGACCTATGCTGGCGCACCACGATAGTAGTGCCAAAGAAACAGCGACCCAACACTGCGCCATGGCGCCCAATGGGCGATAAGGTCACGGGCCTGCTTGGGTGTTGGTTTCTCCGGCAACTTTTTCAGGCGCCCAAGCGCCACCTGCAGGGCCAGATCGTCAGCCGGAAAAATATCCGGCCGTTTGAGCGAGAACATCAGATAGATTTCGGCACTCCATCGGCCAAAACCTCTTAAGGCAGTGATGGAATCAATAGCATCGCTATCACTCATCACCTCCAGTCCATCGATATCAAAGCGACCCGACTGAGCGGCTTCCGCCAAGCCTTTGGCGTACTCTATTTTACGAAAGGAGAGCCCGGCTTCACGCAGGGCTTGATCGTCTACCGACAACAGGGCTTCTGCGGAGGCCTCCGGCAGCAACTGCTTCACCCGCCCCATGATCGCTTTGGCCGCTTCGGTCGAAATCTGCTGACTGACAATGGTTGCCAGAAAGGTCTCAAACCCTTTTGGCCGAATGCGCGGCGGCGGTGGCCCCAGGTTTTCAAACGCCTGGGCGACATCCTGATCGATCTCTGCCAATGCGGCCATACCGGTAGCGATAAACTCTCTATTCATACCGCTCTATACTAACGTTTTCGCACCAGAGTTAAACCATCACCAATGGGCACCAGACTGATGGCGACCCGCTCATCTCGGTACAAGCGATCGTTCAATGTTCTCAATGCCACTGTATCCTCTTCCTGATCATCGGGATCAGCAACTGCGCCACTCCATAGCGTATTATCGAACATCAGCAAGCCACCCGGCCGCAATAACATCAGGCAGCGCTCATAGTAGTTTGAATAGTTGGTCTTATCCGCATCGATGAACGCCATGTCGAATGCTTCGACTTCACCCGCATCGACAAGCGCATCCAATGTGTCCAATGCGGGGGCTATGCGCAGATCGATGCGCTCCGCCACCCCGGCCTGTTGCCAGAAGGGGCGGCCAATGTCAGTCCACTCCTCACTGATATCACAACAGATCAGCTCACCATCCTCGGGCAGCACCTGGGCCATGCATAACGCGCTGTAGCCGGTGAATGTGCCGACCTCGATGATCCGCCTCGCCCCCATCAGCTCCACCAGCAGCGCCATGAACTGCCCCTGTTCAGGGGCGATCTGCATTCTGGCCATCTCCTGGCGTTGGGTAACCTTGCGCAACTCCTCCATCAGGGGCGTTTCACGAACCGAGTGGGCAATCAGATAGTGATAGAGCCGATCATCCAATGTAAGCGTTCTATTGGTCATGGTGAATTTCTGCCTTGGCGCAATAATGGTGTGATTATAGTTGAGCGCCCAACATGCGTCTCAGCGTTCCATCCTTGTCGATAACATGATGTTTAACTGCACCCGCAACGTGCAGCAGGACTCCGGCAATGACGGCATATCCGGCATAGGCATGTACTGAATGCCCCAGCCATGCCAGCGTACCGTTAATCGGTATCACCTCCTGTGGGTTGGCGGGGTCAAGGTTCATGGCGACCAGCTCTAGCCCAAAGAGTGAAACGCCGTAACCGCCCATGGCGGACATCACAACACCCGACAACGGCATGAGAATTGTGCCGATCAGAAGCAGATAGTGAACAACTTTTGAGAGCATCTTCTCAATAGGAGTGTATTCACCAACATGGGCTGGCCAACCGTTCTTGATACGCCAGCCTACACGCGCTATCGCGAACAATATCACCAACACACCGAACGATTTATGCCAGGGGTAAAGGGCAAACACTTCGCTCTCCGCCATGTAGATGCCGGAGACCAACAGGCCTAACATCATAATGCCAACCACCCAGTGAAGCGTGACGGTTTGAGCCGTGAGTTTTGATTG
>JAKSCN010000590.1 GCA_022360595.1 Chromatiales bacterium | reverse complement strand
CTAAATCTGTGTGGAATCGCCAACATTACCGTTATTCTGACCGGCAAACCCGACCAGAGTATTGGCTTTGATACCGGCACGGCCAACACCTTGATGGACATCTGGGCACGCCAGCACCTAAATACCCGCTATGACGAAAACGGCAGCTGGGCAAAATCGGGCACTACAGAGCCAGCACTTTTAGAACAACTGTTGGCAGACCCCTACTTTTCCAAGCCTGCCCCTAAAAGCACCGGAACAGAGTACTTCAGTCGATTATGGTTGGCAGAGAAACTGAAGGGATATGAACATCTGGCTCCAGCCGATATCCAGGCAACGCTCTGTGCCTTTAGCGCTGAAACCATTGCCAATGCCATTAAACGCTACGCTCCCAACTGCAAACGGGTCATCGCTTGCGGGGGGGGAGTAGACAACCCCACGCTGATGGGCCAGATTGAAACCCGTCTGCCGAATATTCCCCTGCAGAGCAGCAGCGAATACGGCATCCACCCCAGCCACATTGAAGGAGCCGCCTTTGCCTGGCTGGCAAGGCGCAGACTCTGCGGCTTACCTGGCAACCTACCCAGCGTAACCGGCGCTTCTCACCCTGTTATGCTCGGCACCGTTTTTCCCGGGGCAAAGAGCACCTATAAATAGAAAAGGCGCCTTTCGGCGCCTTTTTCAATTCATCTATATAGCTTTTACTTCAAACAGCAAAAGAAGAGCCACAGCCACAAGTGGTTGTTGCATTGGGATTGCGAATTACAAACTGAGCACCTTGCAGCCCCTCAACATAATCCACCTCAGCCCCGGCCAGATACTGTAAGCTCATCGGGTCGATCAGCATCACGACACCATCGGTGACAATACGAGTATCACCATCTTTCTCTTCCTCATCAAACGTAAAGCCATATTGAAATCCAGAACAGCCGCCCCCCTGAATATAGACGCGCAACATCAAATCCGGATTACCCTCTTCCTCAATCAGCGCAGCAACTTTGCTGGCAGCGGCCGAGGTGAAATTGAGAGGGTTATCGATTTCAGCTTCTGCAACACTCATGATTAAATTTCCTAATATCTCGTAAACTGGCGCTTTTGCGCATTTCTTTCATTATAATGCTTTTCTGACCAGTTTAGTCAACTATTACCCTCGCGCAACTGATCGAACTGGAGTTCACCCTCGATCACCTCCGGCGCTTCAGGTTGCGGCTCCACAGAAGCGCTCTGTTCGGTCTCTGCCGCTTGGCTATCAGCCATCTGTTCTTCAGCGGAGAAGGCTAAACGACGGGGTTCCACCTCTTCAGAATGAACCAGTTGCCCGTTCACTTCGGCACCCATCGCCATCTCCAACAGCTTGTAATAGACAGTACCAGTCACCTTCGCATTTTGGGCTAACTCTACCCGTGAACTGGCAAAAACATCACCCACCACCGTGCCATTCAAGATGATATTGGGGACGCGCACATCCCCCTCTATCAGCCCCTGCTCACTCAAGGTAAGCGCTGACACACGATCTGGCTCAGCCACTACATTGCCATCTATTGCACCATCGACATGCAGGCCACCGGAGAAAGTGACATCCCCCTTAATAGAGGTGCCGGCACCTATCACGGTGACAATTTTCGGCTGTCTGAATTTTTTGAATCTACCCATCTAATTTCCCCATTAACCGGGTACCAACCAATCGAAACGTGTTTTTATCGCCGACAAGTTGTCATTATTCGGCTCCACCGCAATCACCATACTACTCGGTTCAAAATTCTCCGGTAGAGTGATCACGCCCTCCACATTCTGGAAGTGCTTAAAGCGCATCTTGATTCGGTCCGCCTTATCTTCAACCAGATCAGACAAACTCAGCGTAACGACCTCATCAGCACGCTTACCTTCCAGCTTCAAACGGATCCAGCCGCTCGCTGTTCCCACATTTTTCAACCGCTGACTAACCGTGAAACGGTAGCGGAACTGCCGTTCGGCCTCACCGGACTCCAGTTGAAACTCATGAATATAGAGCCCTTCCTTTTTGTCACCCCCGACCAAGCCACGCAGAAAAGTCAGCTCCTCTTCCATCTTCAAACGCTCGGCTTGAAGCCCCTTCATCTCTTGGCGCACCTGCTTTACCGCTTCTTGATCGATCTGACTGGTGCGCTCCAGCGTGGCTACTTTAAGGCGTAACTGATCCCGCTCCTCTTCCAATTCAGCAATATAGGTCTTCTGCTGATACAGCTCCGGCTCCAGACTAGTAGGTTCCAGACTGGACACCAATGAAACCTCCACCGGCCCCTGCTGTTGGAATGTCCACTCTCGATAGCCCCACAATGCGGCCACCACAATCAGAGCCGACAGCAGCAACCAGACCGAAACCTGCTTGCTACCCGGTTGTACAATCTTCGGAGTTTTGACACTCATCCCTGGCTCCTGAACAGTGATCTAAGGCAGCAGGGCCACCTCTCTTAAGCCATCGGCCTCATCGAACCCCAGCATAAGGTTCATATTTTGAACCGCCTGACCAGCGGCCCCTTTTACCAGGTTATCGATCACCGACAATACCACAACAATATTTTTATTCTGTGGACGGTGTATCGCTATCCGGCACGTATTGACGCCCCGTACACTGCGGGTTTCAGGATGGCTGCCCGCGGGCAGCACATCGACAAAGCGCTCGTTCTCGAAGCGTGCTTCATACAGCGACTGCAGGTCCACATCGCCATCCACGTTAGCGTACAGTGTCGCATGGATACCACGAATCATTGGCAGCAGATGGGGAACAAAGGTGAGATCGACCGGCTCCCTCTTAATCACGGAGAGGTTCTGACTGATCTCCGGCAGATGGCGATGACCAGGCACGCCATAGGCTTTAAAGCTCTCACCAGTCTCGCCCATCAACATCCCGACACTGGCGCCACGACCTGCACCACTGACGCCCGACTTACAATCGGCAACCAGATTATCCAGAGAGGCCAATCCCGCTTCTATCAATGGTAAGAAACCCAAAGTAACCGCGGTCGGGTAACAACCTGGGTTAGCCACTAACTGAGCCGCTTGGATAACCTCCCGGTTCAGTTCCGGCATACCGTAGATCGCCTCTGCCACCAGATCCGGGCAGGCATGCGCCATCCCATACCACTGCTCCCAGACAGCGATATCCTTGATCCGAAAATCGGCCGCCAAGTCGATCACCCGTGTGCCACTCGCCAACAGCTCAGGCACCATCTTCATGGCTGTACCATTGGGAGTGGCAAAGAAAACAAGATCGCAGGCCTTGAGCTGCTGCGCATCAGGCTCAGTGAAGGCCAGGTCGATATGGCCGCGTAAATTAGGGTAGATATCGGAGACCGGGCGCCCAGCCTCTGCGCGCGAAGTGATAACCGCAACCTCCGCCTTTGGATGGTTCGCCAATAACCGCAACAACTCAACACCGGTATAACCTGTGCCGCCTACAATACCGATTTTCGCCATATCTGAAATACCAACTAGTTGACGGCCCCTGCCTGTCGCGTCAGGAGCAATAAGGATAGGGTTAATAATATAGGGGAGTGAGAAAATAAAAAAGCGGTCATATGACCGCCTAAGTATTACAGTGACATTGTGTTTTTTGCCTATCCCCCCGCAACTACTTTAGGCAGCGTGGGCGTCACATCCGGCAATGAATACACTGTAACCTCATAAAAAATACGGGTCAATTGAAAAAATCACTAAAAAGCCGCTAAAAAACTTTAATCCTCACTAAAATTCACACATTTAGTCACTAAAATCCTTTATTCTGTCCCTCAAGACTCACAAGCAACCTGATACCCATTGAACTCGACGATCAGCTTTCACTCAAAAGCAAGAAAGTTGATAACGCAGGATAAGGACTATGGAAACATATGAAGCGCTCGCATTAGCGCTAGGTGCCGCCTGGGCCTCAGGCATCAACCTCTACGCCGCCGTACTAGTGCTCGGCTACCTCGGCATGACCGGCGATGTCACCTTACCTGCCAATCTGGAAGTACTCTCCAACCCTCTGGTAATGACCGCCGCCGGTTTCATGTACTGCGTTGAGTTTTTCGCTGACAAAACCCCTGGTGTCGATACCGGTTGGGACGCACTTCACACTTTTATCCGAATTCCAGCCGGGGCTGTTCTGGCAGCCGGCGTGGCCGAAGGAATTGGTGTTAGTGAAGCGGCCGAATTTGCCGCCCTGCTGATAGGCGGTGGTGTTGCGGCAACCAGCCACTTCACCAAAGCTGGCTCACGGGTGCTGATCAACACCTCCCCTGAGCCGGTGACCAACTGGACCGCTTCGATTGCTGAAGACCTTGTGGTCATCGGCGGGCTGTGGGCGGCACTAAACCACCCCTGGGTCTTTCTCGCTGGCCTGGTGATCTTCTTCCTGCTGGTGATCTGGCTGCTACCGAAAATCTGGCGCGCCCTGAAACGTATCTCTCAAGCCATTGGGCGCTTTCTGGGCGGGCATGACAAGGAGAGCGGCACAACTATGGCAGCAGGCAACTCAACTCGCTCGCGCCGCGAAGAGCTTCTGAAAAACCTCTACCACAACGCCAAGAGCAAAAGCTAGGGGCATATGGCAAATTAGGTAAGACCCCAGGTTATTATCAAGCTTGGCAGATCCGCTCAGCCTCGGCCGCTGAGCGGATGAGACTATCCTCGATCGACACTCCGTCAAACCAGTTACCCGTTACCGCCAACGCCTGACCAGCCAACACCCCGTCAAGCCGCGCCACGATCTGGTCATGCCCCAAACGCAGTGCAGGAAGACGATTTTGGCGCACCTCGACCGAAAGAATATCGTCCTGTGCCACTCCCAACACCTCGCCAATACGGGTCAGTTTCGCCTCCAGGCTCAACCCCTCCGGGCGGAAATGAAAGCTGAAACCACGATAGTGGGGATCAGCCAACGGATCACGTGATACCGAGGAAAAGAACCGGTCATTGGGTGCGATAATGCCCGCCAGCGGCTCGACTGGGCAATCCTTAGCCGCAACCACGACCGCGACCGATTCGATATCGACCATCTCGATCTGATTAAGTAGCTCAGCCATCTCCGGCAGAACACCTGCCAATAAACGAGCAACCACATCGGGCGCAACGGCCAGCGCGACGCGCCGGGTCTGCAGCTCACCCTCCGGGGTGGTGATCAGATAGCCTCGCTCATTTTGGGCGATTGCCGATACTGGTGTGCCTAACTTAATCTCCAAGGCCTCTTGTTCAGCAATTATTTGCACGAACTGCTCAACACCCCTTTCACTGGTGTAATTACGCAGAACCTCTTTACGTCGGGGTTTCTTGCGAAACAGGGCCTCTGCCGGAAAATCACTGGCATCCTGGCAGATCACAGCATCCAGCGCAGGCCCCACCACCCTCCGGTAGTTGCCCTTACCGACAATGGCTGAGAAGTAATCGGCAACTGTTTTGCCCTGCTTTTTGAGTGAAAACAGTTTGGGTACGGAGGTGAGCAACTCAAAAAAGCCAAGCTGTGATGGAATGGACTTTATGCCGTTAACCGTCAACAATCGATAGCTGAGCTTCTCCTTTGCACGCAAAGTATCGAGACTATCTAGATCCTCCAACATCTGCAGCAGATTGCCGTAACTGTTGTAGCAGGTGTGAGCACCCAATTCTGTCCAGAAAAGGCCTTCAGAGAGCTGGTGCTGATGACTACAAAGTGCTCCCCCAACCCGCTGATCAGCCTCCAAAATGAGTGGCCGCAGCCCTTTTCGGGCAGCCATATGGGCCAGCCCCAAACCACTGATACCGCCACCGATCACCACTAAATCACGGACTTCACCACTCATTACACCATCCCATAAAACAAAAGCCGCGATAGGTTACCCTATACGCGGCTTTTTGACAGTCGTTAAACGAACTGATTAGGCGCAGCCACCACCCTGGGCAGAGCCGCAGGTGCCACAACCACCGCCTACTGGCTGCAGATTGTTGAACACGAAGCTCGCCGCGCCGTCGCCACGATCAACGAAATCGATCTCTACACCTTTCAGATACTGCATAGTACCGTCATCAACGATTACATCGAAGCCATCACAAGCCAGAATACCGTCGTTGTCATTCACCTGATCAGTGAAAGTCATACCAAAGTTAATGCCGCTGCAACCACCTGGGGTGGCGTAAACACGAATACCCTTGATTTCGTCTTCCACCTGCTGAATCAGCTCAGCCATCTTGGCCTGGGCAGGCGAAGTCACGCTCAGATCGTCAGACAGATTGGTAGCGGTCGATTCGCTCATGGGACATTCTCCAAGTAAATTCAGAACTGAAACCGAATATTATAGCAACTTGGCAGCGACTCAACCATGCGATTAGCAAGGTTTTTTTATTCAGACAATACCCCTACCAACTTCTGTGCTCAAATACTATTGCGTGCCCCCAAGGTGTACAGATGCCGCTCGGCATCGATCAGGTGCTGTCCCCAATGAACGTTGTAACCGGTAATCCAGTCCTGCAATACCCGCTTGGGTTCTTCTTCCAATATCTTCAACCCCTGTTTCAGCTCACAGTAGATATCGGTCAGGTCATCAGCCAAGCTGCCACTCATGGTCTGGCTCTCATGCACGACATCAAACTCCATCCAGTAACCATCACGCTCCCCCAACAGACGATGCAATTTGGCGTACATCTCAAAACGCGCGTCCATATCGGGCATGAGGGTATGGCTTTTCAGAGTTTTTGGTTTCCCCAGTGCAGAGATTGCGGCATGCAATTGAGGCAGCAACACGGCCATCTCCCTTAACCATTCCGAATTTATCTCTGTGGCATCTTCAATCAACCGACAGTAAGTTTCCGCGATCTCTCGCATTTCATCAAAATGTGGACTCATTACACCTCCACACTAAACACATGTAATCCGCTTCTAATTGTAGCTGCAGAATTGAGATTAACCATCAAAAATTGTGGCAAATGTGATCCGAAAAAAACGATCAAAAGAAGCACTATTTTATAAGTTAGGGGATAATAGATGTTTTGGGTAGTAGGATTATGGAAGTGCACATAACGCCAGCCACCATTCTGGTCATTGCCGGCCATGATCCCAGCGGAGGCGCCGGCATCCAGGCCGATATTGAAACCATCCATGCCCTCGGCAGCTTTCCTGCAACGGTCGTCAGCTCCCTAACCGTGCAAGACAGCCGTAACGTCGAAGGTATTTACCCAGTGCCGGGTGACCTGATAAGGCATCAGGCTTTTGCCATACTTAACGACTACGAAGTGAAGGCAATCAAGATCGGACTGCTCGGCAGTGTGGAAAACGCCATCGCCGTAGCCGACATTCTTGCCGCTAACAAACATATCCCCGTGGTGCTCGACACCGTACTCGCTGCGGGCGGTGGCGCAGAACTCTCGACGACCGAGCTACTGGAGACCATAGTCACCCGGCTGCTGCCGCACACCACCCTAGTCACACCCAACTCGGTTGAGGCGCGCCGCCTCACCAACGAAACCAGTCTCGATCAATGCGCTGATATGCTGCTGCGTGCCGGCGCCAAGGCGGCATTGATCACCGGCGAACATGAACAGACTGACCAGGTCACCAACACCCTCTACCGCCCCAACCGACGGCCGACCTGTGAGCACTGGACACGCCTGCCCGACAAATACCACGGCTCCGGCTGCACACTGGCATCCGCCATCGCAACACTGTTGGGCCAAGGGGTCGCGCTAAATGAAGCTGTCTCCCAAGCTCAGCAATACACCTGGGAGACCCTTGAACAGAGCCTGCGGCCCGGCAAGGGCCAACGCATACCCAATCGCTGTTTCAAACTGAGAGTAACTTAATGCCCGCTTCACTCCATCCCGGTCTCTACGCTATCACTGACGAGGCACTGGCCACCGGCCATGCACTATCCAAACAAGTTGCACATGCCCTGCAGGGCGGCGCCAAAGTGATTCAGTATCGTGACAAAAGCGATGATCAAAAAAAACGCCGGCGCGAGGCCACCGAACTGCTGCAGCTCTGCAAAAACTACCAAGTCCCTTTGATCATCAATGACGATATTGCACTGGCAGCCGATATCGGCGCGGACGGCGTACACTTGGGCAAAGAGGATTCGCAACTCACCGAAGCACGCACCACACTGGGCGATCAAGCGATCATAGGCATCTCCTGCTACAACAATCTCGAATTGGCTCAAACCGCAGAGGCCAGAGGCGCCAGCTATGTCGCCTTCGGCCGCTTCTTCCCCTCTCAGAGCAAACCCCATGCAACCCACGCCGACCTCACCACTCTGCGGAAAGCCAAAGAGGTGATCGACATTCCGATAGTTGCCATTGGAGGTATAACACCGGAAAATGGCGGAGAACTCGTAGCAGCCGGAGCCGACATGCTGGCCGTCATTCACGCCGTATTTGGCCAACCGGACATCACTGCTGCCTGCCAACGTTTTAATTCACTGTTCGACTGAGAGGAATTCGAGTCATGACCGACAGCCAGACACTGTTTCAACAAGCCCAAACACATATCCCGGGCGGCGTTAACTCCCCGGTACGGGCTTTCAAAGGTGTGGGTGGTGATCCGGTCTTTATCGACTCTGCCATGGGCGCTTACATCACCGATGCCGAAGGCAAAAGCTACATCGACTATGTCGGCTCCTGGGGCCCCATGGTGCTGGGCCACTCTCACCCCGAAGTGATCGACGCCGTTGCCGAAGCCATTCAGAAAGGTCTCTCATTCGGCGCACCGACAGCCCTCGAAACAGAGATGGCCGACAAAGTATGCAGCTTGCTCCCCTCTATGGACATGGTGCGCATGGTCAGCTCCGGCACCGAAGCAACCATGAGCGCTATCCGTCTGGCTCGCGGCTACACCGGGCGCGATAAAATTATCAAATTTGAAGGCTGCTACCACGGCCACTCCGACTGCCTGCTGGTAAAAGCCGGCTCCGGCGCATTGACCTTGGGTGAACCCAGCTCACCCGGTGTTCCTGCTTCATTTGTCGAACACACCATCACCCTCGACTTCAACGACCTTGAACAGGTGGAGCAGGCATTTGCAGAGATGGGCGAGCAGATCGCTTGCATCATCGTCGAACCCGTAGCCGGCAATATGAACTGCATCCCACCGGCTCCAGGCTTTCTAGAAGGCCTGCGCAAAGTGTGCGATAAATACGGCAGTGTATTGATCTTCGACGAGGTAATGACCGGCTTTCGTGTCGCCCTGGGCTGCGCCCAAAGTGTCTATGGCGTCACCCCGGATCTGACCACCCTGGGTAAAGTGATCGGCGGCGGTATGCCCGTTGGCGCTTTTGGTGGAAAACGCGAAATCATGGAAAAGATCGCCCCTCTCGGCCCGGTCTATCAGGCCGGTACACTGTCGGGTAACCCGATCGCCATGACTGCCGGGCTGACGACACTGGACCTGATCTCCACCCCGGGCTTCTTCGAAGAGCTAACTGCCAAGACAGAAAAGCTGATAAACGGCATCCTCGAGCAGGCCCAGCAAGCAGGTGTGCCCATGACAGCCAACCAAGTCGGCGGTATGTTCGGGCTCTTCTTCACTGACCAGCAGGTCACCAACTTCGCCCAATCCATGGCCTGCAACCAGGAGCAATTCAAAGCGTTCTTCCACGCCATGCTAAATGAAGGGGTCTATCTGGCGCCATCCGCCTTTGAGGCCGGCTTTGTCTCCACCGCTCACGGTGACAAAGAGATTGAAGCAACCATCGCAGCCGCAGGAAAGGCGCTAGCCCAGCTCGCCTGACGGCATTACTTGCAACCACAAACAAAAAGGCCGGGCAGCTTACGTTGCCCGGCCTTTTTACGTTCAGAACCCCTGCGAATCAGTGTTTCATATCCTTGTGCTTCATATGATCCATGCCGCCTTTCATCATCTTCATCTGAATCTTCTTGATCGGCGCGGTGATCTGCTTGGTGCTGCCGTCATCAAACTTCAAAGTCACATCCACATCCTTACCCGGCATCAAATCCTGTTTCAGGCCAATCAGCATCACATGCAGACCACCCGGCTGTAGCACAACAGTCTCCCCCGCGGGGAGATCGATCTTCTCGACCTGACGCATACGCATCATGCCATCAACCATCGTGTGGGTGTGCAGCTCCACCACCTCGGCAACGGGGCTTTCCGCGCCAACGACTGCTTGATCCTTACCGGAATGGTTCATAATCTTCATGAAAGAAGCACTGTTTTTCTGACCGGGAGGAACCGCGCGCACAAATGGATCGGAGACCATTGCGCTATCCGCCGCAGAACCAGCCAACACACTCGCACTAAACGCTGACAGCATAATACCGGCAGCAACAATCATGGACACTTTTTTCATCTTCATTATCTCCTCGGGACCGTGGTTTTTCTTTATTTCAAACGTGTTATTGGTGAATCAGCGCACGCAGCTCCTGAAGCACCACTTCCGCAGCGGTGCCATGCGCCAAGGTCTTAACCAGCTTGCCCTGCTGATCAACCAGATAGAGCGCTGACGAATGATCGACAATATAATCCATCGCCGAATCGGTCTCTTTGACGATGCGATAAGCCCCTCCATACTGATCAACCACCTTATCGATCTGTGCCTTACTGCCGGTCGCACCGATCATCTGTTGATGAAAATACTCCACATAAGTTTTGAGCCTCTCGGGAGTATCACGATCAGGGTCGACACTGATAAACAGCACCTGCAGTTGGGCCAGCTCTTCCGGCGTCAACTCATTCACCGCCATGGTCAACAACCCCAGGCTGGTTGGGCAGATATCGGGGCACCAGGTATAACCAAAATAGAGCGCCACCACTTTGCCGCGAAAGTCCTGGAGACTGACCGGGCCACCAGCCGCCTGCAAGGTAAAATCGCCACCTTGCGGAAACTGGCCAACACTGGCCTCTTTGTTGGCGGCAGGATCAAAAAAAAGCACCAACCAGATCAGCACCCCAAGCAAGAACGCAATCAAAGCACCAAGCAGCGTGTTTTTCATTGTCGATATCTCCGCGCTATTGAGGCAGGGCCATGCCCGGCTTTACCGTGATGAAGCGATAAGGGGCGGCCACCAGACCATCATCGGTCTTCAATAGCACCCGGGCTTCCCACTCCATGGCATCGCGAACACAAACCGGCAAAATTCCCTCCCCGGCAAACTGCCCATCTCCAGTTTTCTCCAGCTTTGGCCGGTTATAACCCATGTTCATATCGACACCGGCAAAATCGATCTCCACCGAATCGACTTCGACACCTGTCACATCAACGGTCAACTTCAACGGCTGCACCAGGGGGATTTCACGGGGTTCGATGGCAAAACTGACTAACGCGTTATCGGGCAACACCGACTGACAGGGGCCACCTCTGAGGTCACAATCATCATCAAGTGCCGCTATATACTCCAGCTCGGGATTCAACAACGGCCAGACTTTATACGCCGCCACACCAGCCACAGCGACAAACAGCACCAGGGCAACCATCCCCAGCAACAATTTCTTATTACCCATCAAACCACCCACCCAATATCAACCGTATACTATAGCCAAGATTTTTCAGTCCACAGCGTGAACCTACCTCTGGTTTCAACAATATAGCGGCAAAGTGCGGCATATCACACACTCACCACAGAAGCAGGAGACTCACTGTATTTGGAACAATCACTATCAAACCCCAGGCCACAGCTTAACGCCCTGACTAACATCAAAAGCCACCCAAAAGAAAAGGCGTATGCCAAAAGCATACGCCTTTTCATTAAACTGCGAATGTCAGTTTAGGCTTACAGGCCCTGGATGTAATCGCACAGAGTAGCGATTTCAGCATCAGTCAGTGTCGCAACCATGGGTTTCATGGCAGCAGTCAAGCCGTTAGCGCGCGCGCCGCTCTTGATGTCTTTTACCTGAGCCTGGCAGTAAGCAGAGTTCTGGCCCGCCAGTTTTGGGTAAGAGGGCTGAATTGGGGTGTCTGCATCCATACCGTGGCAAGTACCACACAGCTTAGCGGTGTACAGAGCCTGGTCAGCAGATGCACTCATACCAATTGTCAGCAGGGCAGCGCCTGCAACCATAGCGATAGATTTAACTTTCATTCGTTTAGACCTCTTTGTCATTTAACTACGCGAGAGCAACTTGCCCTGCCAAGAAAAAAATGAAAGCGCAATATTAGCACTGGTAATTTGGTGAATCCCAATGATTTTTTTCAATGCGTCTATTTAGATAAGGGCATTTTTAACAAGTTCGTTAAAAATTGTGAACGAATCAGGGATCTCTCGCCGAGCCCTGCGGCGAAAACTCTCAAACGAAGGAGGACGAGACAAATAAACAAGATGGGACAAGCAGTTACAGTCACTGGAACCAAAACTGGGCACCGGTATACGTGCACCACGCGCTGAACTCAGCAACTGTGCCCATTGATGCTCACGCCGTTGCAGGTCATGACTAAACCAGATCGCATCCAAACGAGCCACTGCCCGCAGATAGTCGATATGCCAATGAGGCCGCTGGCTGATCTGGCGATGGTGACCGCAACGTGCCTGGATACCACCAGGCCCAAAGGCACTACCCACATAAGCGTACCACCCGGCCTCCAACTGGAGTTCTCCCAAACGCCCAGCCTGAACCACACAGCTCTTGTCCAACACCAGTACCAACACATAGGTACCGGGACGACTATCAGGCCGACACATTACTTTACCCATTCAACAAATCCGGCACCACTCATACACCCCAGAAACCACTACCGGCCACTCACTCGTTTCAATATCAAGGGTGCTCCTGCAACGTTCAGCAGGTTACAAAGAAAACTGAAGAAAACGACATCGCGCTATAAGTTACTATCAGAAAATAGGAAAAAGCACTCAAGGTAGATATTATCCACGCCTTTGCCCGCCAAAATATGCCGATAGCAGCAAATACAGTAATAACCAAGATCGCAGTTGAACCCGCTTGCAGCGAAAACGCCATTTCAATCAATTCAGCCTCGGAATAGAGCTGGTGTGGCAGCAACCCCATATCCGGGTCAAATATATACCCTAGCGTATATAAAAAAGTGAAAGCACCAGCCCAAGCAGCCCCAACCCTACATTTAGAATTCTTGTAGATCGCATCCCTGCACTCCAGGCATTAGTGCGACTTGTCGGCCATATGCGCCAGATAGAGCGCCAACCCCAACAGTGCAATACCACCGGCAAACACTAATAGATCCATGGGCGATCCGAAGGACATACCCAGCGCATACTCAAAATAGCGCACCACCAAAATCATCAGAATCACCTTGGCCAAGCGCCCTTTCAGATCATCCAGACTGTGGATCAACAGTACTTTAGAAGAGTTTTCCGCCTGCTCGGCCAGATCGATCTTGCTGACGAACAGCTCATAAAGCCCCAGTCCGAAAATCAACAGAAAAGTGGCAAGCAAATAGCCGTCAACAATCTCCACCACATGGGTGACCGTCTCTTGACGCAACGCCACACGATCGGCCGCTTCCAACGCGGGAGAGGCATAACTGATCAAATGGCTGATCATATAAAAGGAGTCCACCGTCGCCATATAGAACAGTGCAATCGCTCCCAGCACACTCGCAATCACCGCGGAGAGCACCATCAACCGGCTCTCCCACAAAAAACTCTCGAATAACTTCTCCACGACCTTCCCCGATCATTTTTATTAAAAATGGTGGCCCCAAGAATACATTAATATCTACACTCAATATATGAAGATCTGGTAGCAATACCGCTATCAGAAGCGATACAGACGATTATGATGAGCGGCCAAAGCCATAGAATCGAAACCGTCAAACCGCTATCATTCGCGGTTTTTGGCGAGGCATTCATGGGGCAGAGTTTCGTAGCAGGGCAGCGTTGGATTAGCGATACCGAATCTGAGCTAGGGTTAGGCACAGTCCTGAAAATAGAGGGTCGCACCGTCACCATCGTCTTCCTGGCCAGCGGCGAAATGCGCACCTACGCCAGCGCCAGCGCCCCACTGACCCGCGCCCAATTCTCACCCGGCGACACCGTAAAAAGCCATGAGGGCTGGTCGTTGACCGTGCAGACCGTCAGTGAAGAGAACGGCCTGCTGAAGTACCACGGCAAACACGAAAACGGCAACACCACCATTCTCCCGGAAGGCGAGCTGAGCAACTTCATCCAGATCAACCGCCCCCAAGAGCGGCTGCTGACCGGTCAGCTCGACGACAGCAACTGGTTCGACCTGCGTTACCAAACCAACCTCCACCTCCAGCGCCTCAACCGTTCACCGCT
>JAKSCN010000365.1 GCA_022360595.1 Chromatiales bacterium | reverse complement strand
TTCCAGCCCTTTGGAGGCGTGCAGGGTCATGAGGTGTACCTGGTGGCCGCCGCTCTCTTCGTCCTGGCGTTCCAGCATGTCTTGCAGGGCCAGGTGGTTGATCATCTCCGCCAGGCTTTCGCCGACATGATCGCCTTTGTGGAGTCTGTCCAGCCAGCCGATCAGCTCTTCGACATTCTGCCAGCGTCGTTCGGCCACTTTGTCGTTGGAGGCGTTGTCGTAGAGCCAGCCTTCGTAGTCGAGGGATTTGAGCATGGCGCGCACTGTTTCGACCGGGTGATCGCTTTCGGCCAGGCGGTGGTAGTGATCGACCCAGGTGGCAAACTCTCGCACGCGCTCTAATGGTCGACCAGTGAGTGTCTGAGAGAGCCCCAGTTCGTGACAGGCCTCCAGCAGACTGATGTGACGTTCATTGGCGTAGGTACCCAGTTTCTCCAACGTTGTAGGGCCGATCTCCCGGCGCGGAGTGTTGGCGATACGCAGAAAGGCGGAGTCGTCGCTGGGGTTGGCCAGCAGCCGCAGATAAGACATCACATCCTTGATCTCCGAACGGCTGAAAAAGGAGGTGCCGCCACTTAGGAAATAGGGAATATTGTTCTGGCGCAGGGCGGTTTCGAACAGTTTTGCCTGATGGTTGCCGCGGTAGAGAATCGCGTAATCACCGTGGGAGTTATTCTTGGTGAATTTATGGTGAATGATCTCTGAGACCACTTTCTCGGCTTCGTGGTTTTCATTCTTGCAGGCCATGATGCGGATCTGCTCGCCCGGGCCCAGCTCGCTCCAGAGCTTCTTTTCGAATACGTGGGGATTGTTGGCGATTAATTGGTTGGCGCTCTTCAGAATGCGCCCGCTGGAGCGGTAGTTCTGCTCCAGTTTGATCACTTTCAGTAGTGAGAAGTCCTCTTTCAGTCGGCCGAGATTTTCCGGGCGGGCGCCCCGCCAGGCGTAGATCGACTGGTCATCATCACCTACTACCGTGAGAGATTGGTGCTCTCCCACGATCTGTTTGACCAACTGATATTGGCAAAGGTTGGTGTCCTGATACTCGTCGACCAGCATGTAGCGGGTACGCTTTTGCCACTGCTCCAAGGTATCAGCGTCCTCCTGAAAGAGCTGTACCGGGCGCAGAATCAGATCGTCAAAATCGACAGCGTTGTAGGCGTTAAGGGCGCGCTGGTAGTTGGCGTAGAGTAGGGCGGTGCGGGTCTCCAGATCATCCTCCGCCTTGGCCAGGGCCTGTTCCGGGGTGATCATGTCGTTTTTCCACTCGGAGATGCGCCATTGTAGGCTGCTGGCCAGGGCATCTTCACCGGAGCTGCTCTTTAGCAGCTCTTTCAGCAGCGCCTCTGCGTCCTGGGCGTCAAAGATGGAGAAGCCGCTCTTCAACCCTAACTTTCTATGTTCCCGACGCAGAATATTGAGCCCCAGAGTGTGGAAGGTGGAGATGTTTGGCGCCGTGTTACCTTTGAGCTGCTGGGAAACACGCTCTTTCATCTCCCGCGCTGCCTTGTTGGTGAAAGTAACGGCGGTGATCTGTTTGGCCGGGATGCCGATGGTTTCGATAAGATGCACCACTTTCTGGGTGATCACGCGGGTTTTGCCCGAGCCGGCGCCGGCCAGCACCAGTAGTGGGGTATGTATATGGCGTACAGCCTCACGCTGTCTGGCGTTTAAATCAGACATTACTTTTCAAGAACTATCCGGGAAAATTGCGGTATAAAATGAGAGATGACTCTGTGCGGGCTATTATGCGTCAGAGTGAAAATGAATTCAGCAGACAATGAGAAATATATGAATAACCTACCAACCCGTGAACGTACCGATAATCCACGCGTGAAGCCAGCACTCTCCCAGGACTCCTGGAAAGTGTTTCAGATCATGTCTGAATTTGTCGATGGATTTGAGCAGCTTGCCCCGGTCTGGCCGTCGGTCAGTATTTTTGGTTCTGCCCGCACACCGCGAGACAACCCAAATTATCAGAAGGCGGAGGAGATCTCCCGTC